>JBBRRL010000306.1:0-3952 GCA_038200775.1 Nitrospirales bacterium | reverse complement strand
GTTCCTCCAACCCGATCCGATCGGGTTCAAAGGTGACGGAAGCAATCTCTACCGTTATTGCCATAACGATTGGGCCAACCGCAGCGACCCGATGGGCACAACGGAGTCGTATACCCGCGCGATGAAAACGATCGGGACCGGAGATCAGAACAGGAACCCAGATAGCGGCGCTCGTTTGGGCGCGGAATCCGCCTGGGACAGGCATTCTTCATTTTATGCGCGGGCTATTAAAGCGGATCGCGCCGAATCTGCAAAAGCAGATGCCCGCGCAGACGCGCGCGCACAAATGTCAAAAGGGGGATCAGTGGACGCAACACGATCTGACGGCGCGGGCACAACAATAGAGCGATCCGAACTTCCAAAGGAAGGTCATGGAGCGGTCTACCTTCCCTTCGTTGGATATGAGGGCTATCTGAAGATGCAGTACACGCTAAAGGATGCCGCCGGTCAGCCGCTGCCAGCAGGTGTAAGGGTGGATGAGAAAATTACATTTAGCGATCTTCATCACGTGTACAAATCGTACCTCGACAAAGCGGCGAAGGTCAACGGTTGGGGAGAAACGGAGTCGGGAGGAATAGTTCGGACGGACAAATATGCGGTTCCTTTTAGCGCCCGCGATGGTCATGTGACTATTCATCAAACGCTGAGTCTTCCCTCGGGGGTACATATGTCATGGAGTACAACCATGCATGCGGACGGAAACTACACGACTGACACGCTAACAGGGACATTTCGATGAACAGCAAGCACCGAATAGCAATGGGTAGCGTTCGCGGAAAGATGGTAATTGGCGCTCTGATGTGCACACTGTTTGTCGTCCTGTTTCCGGTTTTGAACTTCTTTACGCACCCGATCTCCGTAATGAATGGAGGCTATGAACCGCTGTTATTGCGCCTCGACGATCTTTACGGGAAAACGAATCTGTTGCCTATCGGGTTTGTGATGATTCCACCCCTTTTGATTACGATCGCCTGGATCTTGGAGAAGCGGCGCTGTTCTCGTGCGATCGCGGTCTGTCTTCTCTTTGTGCCGTTCGTCTGTACAGTCGTGATTCAGTATTTCATAGTGGTGCAGTTTGACAAATACGTGCTGTTCTCGAAACAGGGCTTTCCGGTGCCATGGCAAATTGTGTTTCAATCCTCACTCGTTATCGGGAACCTGTGCCTGCTCGCGATTTGTTTCGTCGCGTGCGTCTTGATCTATCTCTTAGTGATCTTCGCTTCGGGCGCAATCAAGAACGGGACGAAAGGAGCCAGTCTGTGAATCGCGCGACCTTGTCCCGATCTCTGGTCGCGCGCAATTTAGTTAAGTTGAAGGGTCAGAAAAGGGGTCAGTGTGGGGTTGCCCTGATTTGACGGACAGAGAATAAAAAGGGGTCAGAACTGATTATCGACAATGGACTGTCGAGCGATCAGACTGTGCCCAATGCCCCGCCCGCTTCGGATCCAATACGCTGGGGCCTTCTATCATGTCATCAGTCGCGGAGACCGGCGCGAGGACATCTTCAGTGACGACTCTAATCGGAAGGAATTCCTGCGCACCCTTGGCCAGACCTGTCTCAAGACCGGTTGGCAGGTGCACGCTTATTGTCTTTTGAGTAATCATTTTCATTTGGTCATTGAAACTCCACAGCCCAACCTGGTTCTGGGAATGAAAGAGGAGTCAAAAGGGGTCAGAACAGGAGTCAAAAGGGGTCAGAACTGATTATCGACAATGGACTGTCGAGCGATCAGGCTGTGCCCAATGTCCCGCCCGCTTCGGATCCAATACGCATGATGCCGATAACGGTCGCGGTCTTGCCATTAATGCGCACCGCCTGGCCAACGATTTTCGTATCGCCGCTGAAATCTCGTTTCCATATTTCATATCCGAGAATCGTCACCTTCTCCGCGCCTGGTTTGTTGTCGTCGCCGTAAAATCCCGGCCCATGATCGGCGCGACCCCGACAATGCGGAAGAAATCCTCGGTCACATACCCACCGGTGTAGCGCTGTGGGTTATTGTGGTAGGTCACATTGATGGTGGACGCGTTGCGGTAGGCGGACATCATCGAGAACGAGCGCTGGGCAGCGCGCATATCTTCGTAATCCTGTGCGGAAGGAATGTTACCAGCGCCGAATTGTTATTCTGAGGCGTGGCCTGTGGATCGGATCAGCCCGACACTCATCAGCTGCTCGGGATGCGAAAACGAAAAGCCGCGCAAGCCGAAGGCATTGACGACGGTGAATTGCGTGGTCACACCGCAAATGCCGAGCGCAAGCACGAGCACAGCGAGGAAGCAGAAGGTTTTCTCCTTGATAAGAACGCGCAGACCGATGCGAACATCCTGACGGAACGATTCGAGCATCATAGTCGCATGGGTTGACGTTTACTGGGAGTGCGGCTCACTATCGAGCCCGGCAGAACCGGAGGTAAAGGACATCAAAGGCGCGGAAGTCGAGAATCTTTGTCGGCCGCTATCCCGACCGCCGCGATCGAGGGCGTAGTGAGATGCCGGACATTCGCTCTTTGGATTCATTTTTTTCACAACCGGCGCCCCTCCCTGCCGGCTCGCTTCCCTCCTCCTGGCCCGCCGCAACTTCTTGCTCATCTGCCGGGGCACCCGAGCCCAGGACGACGAGCTGGCGCAGCACTTCGGCAAGCCCTTCGGGTCGCGTTGATGCGCTCATCCATTGTAAAGACGCCGCCGTCCTTTTCTTTTGTCTACCTCACCCGGAATTTTCGGCGACGTACGTGGGTTCCTTTCCCGCAATCGCAGAAAGGGTCGTTCGACGAAGACGAACAGGAGTACGCCGATGAGGAGAGCCAGGGTCATGGCCAAAGCATAAGCAAGGATCGGCGAAAGCGATCGGGCACGCGCGAAAACTTCCACCCAATGGATCGGAACCTTGTGCGTTAAGTAAAGACTGTAGGCGATAGTGGCGAGGAACGCCGCGCCTGGAACTGGCACTGTCGCAAACGGCAGCCGGGGACTGAGGGCGCAGATGAGAAAAAGGCCGCTCGCCGTGGCCACCAGAAAAAATCCAAGCGAGGAGCTTAGCACCGTCAAACCGTTTTCGGCCAGGATAAGCGCGACGGCCAGGCCAGCCAGGGCGGGCAGCCAGAGCCAGATCGCCTGCTTTACAAGATTACTCCACCATTCCGGCTCAAATATTTCGATCGCAGACAGGCTGACGCCAATCGTTAACGCCTCTAGCCGCGAGTAAGTCGGATAATAAATCCACTGCTGCCAACGCCCATATGACTGCCCATAATGGATGGCGATCCAATAAGCGATGAATCCGCGGATGAAAATGCACCAGAGAATAATCACAATGGGCAGGGCAAAGATGAGTGCGCGATTGGGTCGGCGGGCCAAAGCGACAATCAGGAGTGGCAGCACCAGGTAAAATTGGAATTCGATGCACAGAGACCAGGCGTGCGAGAAAGCCGTTCCTCCCCGCAGTCCCAGATTTTGCGTGAACGTCAGGAACTTCCATAGGGGCGGCATTGAGTTGTATTCGCGCAGCGCCACCGGCAGAAAACAATATATCGATACGACAACCAGATAGGCTGGAAAAATGCGAAGCGCGCGGCGCCCATAAAACGTGTTCAGGGATATTTCTTTCCCGCGCGCCAGGGCGAGCAGCAATTGGCCGCCGATGAGATAACCACTCAGGACAAAGAAGAGATCAACGCCAATCCAGCCGAACCGCTGCATCTCAAAAGGCAGGACAAATCCGAAAAGGCCCGCGTGATAAGTGACGACTAGCGCAATGGCGAGTGCCCGCAGCAGATCGAGCCCGGGACGTCGATGCGCGCCGACCCGCGGATCGAGCTCAGATGAACTGGGCTCGCCTTGTCCTGATCGTGGCGCGCATGAGATGGACGGAATAAAAAGAATTCGGCCCGATCACCGCTGTTCTTTCAATCAATTTTTAGTGAAGCAGTTGTTAAATGGTAGGGACGGGGGG
>JBBRRL010000305.1:0-3979 GCA_038200775.1 Nitrospirales bacterium | reverse complement strand
ATGCCTGCTGGTGAACATGTGACCACATAGGCGACGAAGCCCGCGATAGTGTAGATGCATTCTTTGTCGATCTTTACTGCGATCAGTTTTTCCAGAGCGTCACTGTAATTCGGCTCAATTGCTTTCAAGAAATCCTCAATCGCCCGATCCTGCCGCAGATATGCGTTCGTGCTGCCATCCATAATTCTGCAAACTGATTGTGAGTCTGCGTGAAAGCTTTGAGGTCGATCTTGCGGATCGCATACATCCGATTGCCAAGAGCTGGCGAATTGAATCTTCTGAGATGCACCTGGGAAACGTAATGGTCGAGTGGCATTGTGCGTTTTTAAGAAGTGAGGACAGATTTATTTTTTCATCTCAAGTTAGGCGACCCGACTTGTCCTAAAAAATAATCTGTCATCAATCTCTTTGTCTCTTAGACAGCTGTTTGACTAAGGTGTCAACGGCTTATCTTTGCTTTGCGTAGAACTAAGAAGACAGCCAAAGCTGGTACAAGGCTACAGAGCAAACCTATCCCAGCAATGTCCTTTGTAATACCCGCGTGTGCAACATCGAGATAGAGCCACAAGGCAAGCAGCCAGTTTCCGAACCAACTCAATACGGCAAACAGCAATGCAATTAGCCATGGCGCTTTTCTTCGCCCGGCATTCTTTGCCATAGCCAAGCGGCACCTGTAAACAACAAGAGTCCAGGAAGAATGATGAGGATAGGTGTCATCGTTGATCGATTGAGCCTGGCTAGTCAGTTTGTGCCGTGTGCCACTAGCCCAGCTAACCAGCCTCGGTAATCCCTGGGGGGCGAACGTACTCCAGGGTCATACGTTTGTCCATCACGTCATCTAGCTGTACTGTCAGGTTTTAATCACTTGACGTTTTTCTCAGTCTGTCATTCTGAGCAACGCAAATGGTCTCCATTACTACTCAAACTACTGAGATTCTGCCCCGTGTGCCAATGCGCGTCATGGTCCCGCTGAGTGTCGCTGAGCACGTCGGGCTTATAGAAACGGTCGTAGAATGCAAGGTCCAGATGATGGGCTTGATGGGTGAGGATCGTGCGGAACGGTCCGTTGTTCGCAGGAAAGCGTCCATACCGCCGGTACACATAGTCGCAATATGCGATCGTCGCCGCGATCGCGCGGTCGGAATACCGCGGAATGCCGGCTTGGACGGTCGCGCCATCCTTCCAGCCGGATAGGGTGCCGCCGTCGCGGAAGGCTCCCGTGCCGGTCGCGTACTTGGTCTCGACGAAGGCCAACACCGCCTCCTTCATCGTGGGGTAGTACGGCGGGCAAAACGGCTTGATCAGCACCTCGCAGTTGCGCTCCAGCACGACCGCCGTCGGGATCGGTAGATCCTTCCCGAGCAGTCGCAAAAGCGCGGTTGAAAGAGGCCCTGCGCCGATTGTGCGCGAGAACGGCAGCGTGTGCATCCGAAAACCCAAGGCCTGAACCATGCAAAAGGGTGTGCCGCGAAATGGGGAAAGCCGCCGAGTCCAAGCGCTTGGGTCATGAGCGCGAGGTTTTGGAGAATCCCGCCTTGTTCGCTGTGAACTGCTTGCGGCGCCAGAGAATGTAGGCGGTGAAGATGACGAGGGAAAGCATGAAGATGATTCGAATGCGGTGCGGCCCGGGGAGGACAGCCAGGTTCACGCCGGCGTTGACCATGCCGAAGCCTGCATACAGTAGATACACGAGCAACCCCCAGCGTTTGACCAGCAGGAACCCGACGCCGATCAGTAAATGAAAGATGGGAGATTGGGCCTTGGAAAGAATGCCCCAGATTCCCGGAAACGTCGTGCCGAGGATTTTGAGTCCGTACTCCGGTCGAGCCTGGATGATGTAAAGGTCTGTGTAGGCAGTGAGGAGGAACAGGAACCCGATAGCCTGAATATCCAGGCTTCCCCTCGCCGAAAGAGGCAACACCGGAAACAGAGACCCATCAGTCCTCGAGGCATAGGCATCGTAAATCTGACGTCCCCACCACAGCGCTGTGACGATCGGCACGATGACATACAAAAGAGCGGGGGTAAACGGCCCGTTGAAGCGGATGCCGAAATACCAGGCTGCTGCAATTAGCAGGCCGAGTGTCAGAATTTCCGCGGTCTTGATCCAGTGTCCCTTGTAGACCTGACCGAGACCTGGAACGGATCCAGACAACATCGCCGCGGCCAGATTGGGCTGACCCGGCGAAGGATTCCTGGAGCGGATGGACGTTTATCCCCCGAGGGTGTCGAGGGCCTCTTTCAGGCTGCGATTAATGCAGGTGAAGATGGGTGTATCCCGCAACGTGTAGCGGCTCCCCTCGGTTTCGCGGAGCGCCATCACGAGATCGAGGAAATCTTCCGGCTTGTCGGTTTCAAAGGCCACCACCCATTCCTGGTCGTCGAGGCCAAATGAATAGGTCGTGTTCAGCTTTACGGAAGGGAACCGGTGCCCGACTTCGATATGCTCATCCATCATGCCCTGACGGGCCGCCTTGGTAAGCAGGAACCAATCGCGGGTTTTCAAGAAGGGATAGACAAAAATGTACTTTCCCTTACCCGGCACGATCGTCAGGCGCTTGCTCTCCTGGCCTTCATGGGTGTGATGATCCACATAGATGGACCGCTTTGTCATGGAGAGATACGAATACGGCACGTGCAAGTACTTGCCGAGGCCGCTGGCCATCAGTTTCGAGCTCATTTCCTGAAACAACTCCAGCTCATAGCTGATGCGCCACAGCATGAGATCACAGTCACCGCGGATGCCGACAGTCGAGTAGGGAATGACCATGACCTTCCCGGTATAGTCCTCCACTGCTCGCATGAATTCCTGTTTTCCCTGCGTCCGGTCGGACTCCGGCAAGCGACGCCAGGCGGGGTCGACCTTTAAGAACAGAAAACTCACGAATTGGCGGCGTTGCGGCTGCGCCTGTGGCTCCGGCCCTGCCATATCCCAACCTCCTGATGGTTTAACAAAAAATGGCTGATGACGAGTCCGTATCTCTAGCATCGGCGCTCGAGTATTGTCAATTCCGCTCGCGAAGTGAGTTAAGCTGCGCGGGCTACCAGCCCCGTGTGATTATCTGGACGACGCCTAAGATACAGTTCTCACATATCATTCATGACTTTTCGCGTGCAGCACGGGCACGGACCAATCATGGTGCTCTCTGTCAACTGGATCATCCCTTTTAGGAATTAGTAACCAAATTATTTCTGCATCGTATGCTTGCACAATTATCTCGCTCAAAGGAAGTGCACTGCCCCACCTAGGTCGGCATGGCAGGCCGATCAGATATATCTATTATATTTATGCAGTTTAGAAGTTTGAAGTGTGCTCCGGGAAACACAAGGCCAAAAGTTTGGCTGGAGCCACCGAAATGAATACCGCGCAATCGCGCATCGAGCCGGGGTTCATACCCCAATCCCGCCGTAACTCGGAAATAGCAACACACATAAGTGTCGATTTTCGTGACCGGCCCTGCATTGGCTACGCGGGAGTCACTGTAAGAGTGAGACTATGGTCATGTCCCGCCCGGGACAAGGAGGCCCTATGGAAGTTCTTGGTCTCCCGGACAGCTTGATTCTCGAGGTTCTCCGGTCTACGGCCCGGCCGCTCACATGTGAAGAAATCAACGTACAAATTCCAGAACTCACATGGAATCAGATTTTCCTCAGCGTCGACGCCTTGAGCCGTCGTGGAGAAATCATCCTCAACCGGCGCGGGGTGGAGTATCAGGCCATCGCGGCCGACAATCCGTGCCTCTTGCTGAGAACGGCAGCGGGAAACCATAGCTGAGCGGAATCAAATCGGGCAGACGTAATGGCGACCAGAACAGAGCGCCGCTGCTCAGAAAAATATCAAAAGGCGGAAGCAGACGCTTTAGCATTTGCAACCTTTGCCATATTCGGCACTGGTGCAGTTTGATTTACCCTTCGACGGCCCACTTTACTTTCTGCGTTGGGCTACACTCTTTTTCAACCTTGACCTTGATCCTGCTCT
>JBBRRL010000304.1:0-3979 GCA_038200775.1 Nitrospirales bacterium | reverse complement strand
AGTTTTATAATTACCTTCAAGAAGGTGAGTTCGTCGAGGACGGACTCGCAGCGATCGAGACGTTAGAGAAGAGCCTCGATTCGACAAAGGCCACAGACAAGGTCCGCGACTTGGTCGCTCCCATGAAAAGGCTGTTGGACCAGATCGCTGATTGGGAACAGGAGAATTTCAGGACATGGGAATTTAGCGATCTTCAGGATGAGCATCGTCGTGTGTTCTCGAATGTCATCAGTCTCGATGCCCCTCCGTACGAAACCCTCTTCGGCAATGAACACGTCTTTCAGCAGTCCCATACGATGGGCGACATTGCCGGCTATTACAAGGCGTTCGGCCTTGAGCTTGCCGAGGTAGTCCACGAACGTCTTGACCACCTGAGCGTTGAACTCGAGTTTCTGCATTTTCTCGCCTACAAGGAATCCTACGCTCTCTGTCACGATGGTGAAGAGAAGTTGCAAATCGTGGTGGATGCCGAGAAGAAATTCGTACGCGATCATGTCGGCCGGTGGGCGCCCCTATTTGCGGATATGGCATCGAAAAAAGCTCAGCGCGGCTTCTTTATGCTGTTGTGCGAGCTCTGCAAGGCCCATATCAAGTTCGAATGCGCCTATCTCGGGGTGAACCCGCAACCCTACAAAGATACGGATTACAAGCCGGCCACCTTTAGTCCCCCAGAAGGGGCTGTTTTTGAATGCGGCGCCCAGGATTTAGGCAACGAATTAAGTGTGCTTTTAGACGAAGTGGGAGGGCGCTCCCAAATGGAGAATGCAGAGCACGAAGGGGGAGAAGGGTCCGGCGGCCCCGCTGGGCACGCGTAGAGGGTTTAAGTTTGCAGTAGGAGGCCTTATCGCTCTTCTGATAATTAGGTTTTTCAGGTAATTATCGGGCTAATATTACAGGAGGGGTTATCGCTATGAAGATCATGCAGACGAGAAATAGAGCCGTCGTATGGGGGGTGCTGCTGAGCGCCTTTATCGTGGGCATTGTGTTGACGCTGGGACAGATCCCGCTTGCCGTCAGCCAGCCAGTGGCCATTCAGGTCAAGGCGGTCAAGGGGCCAATCCCCATGGATGGCGCTAATCCGATCTGGGAAAATATCCCAGGTGTCGTTGTGCCGCTGAGCGGGCAGACGATCACAACCCCCATGCATCCAAATATCGCTGTGAAATCGGTTTTTGTAAAAGCCATTTCTAACGGGAAAGATATTGGGATCCGGCTTGACTGGGCAGACCAGTCTAAAAACGATACCACCATTGGACCACAGCATTTCCGTGACCAGTCCGCCATTCAGTTTCCGGTCAATACGAGTGGCGCGCCACCCTTTCAGTGCATGGGTCAATCCGGTGGCACGGTCAACATCTGGCGGTGGAATGCAGAATGGCAGAAGGACCTTGGCAAGGACAGTGCGGGTCTGTGGGACGTGGACAATGAGTACCCCGCCATCTTCTGGGATTACTATTTTGAAGAACCGGCCGGTGGCGTAACGTACCTCGACCGCATCGGTCGCAGCATGGGTCCCTTTAATACGGGAATCTGGTCCGGCAACATTATGTCTGATCCGGAAATGCGGGCGGGATCCGTAGAGGACCTTAATGCCAATGGGTTTAGTACCCTCACAACCCAGGCTCATCAGGATGTGGTGGGTAACGGCCTGTGGGAGCCAGCTGGTTCCATTAAGGGCGGCTGCTGCAGCGGTCCGTCGTGGCGCGTAGTATACAAGCGTGCGCTGACGACCTCCGATCCTAATGACGTGCAATTGAAGCCCGGTGCTACGCCGGTTGCCTTCGCCGTGTGGGACGGCCAAAACCTCGAGCGCGACGGCATGAAAGGCATTTCCACCTGGTTTACTCTGCAGATTCCTGAAGGTGGATCAGCGGCGCCATCCGACCAACGGCGTCCAGCACAAGAGCCTCAGGATCGGCAGCAACCCCAGGACCGGCAGCCTCGGTAAAGAGGCCCAGCATTGACCTGCGGTAGCAGGTGACAACGGCCCTGCGGGAGCATTCTCCGGGGCCGTTTTTATCTTTAGTGGTACTGCCAGAACCAGCCTAGGGTTCCTTGCAATCTTGCTTACCGCGGGTGTATAAAAATCTCTGAAGATGAAGGGGTTTCTGCTTCCATCCCCGCTGATAAGCAGTGTCCAAAGGCGGTGATAGAGGCAGCTGAACCCTAGGGGGGCCAAGATGAAGACCGTCCTGCTGTTTCCGCCGACCTGGCATCCTTCCCAGCCGTATCTCAGCCTGCCTTCGTTGACCGGTTTTTTAAAGCAAGGCGGCGTCAGCGATGTTATTCAACGCGACCTTGGAATCGAGGTCTTAAATGCATTTTTGACGCAGGACGTGGGGCGGCAGACTTACGAACGGATGCAAGATAAGATCAAACATCTGGAGCGGACTGGAACCCGCGGGGATACCGGCTCTTCGAGTCAGGAACATCTTGCGAGGATGAAGGAAGCTCTGGATTGGTTCCCGCCCCTTTACGATTTGATCGAAAATGCCAAGGTAACCCTCCGCTCCGAGCTCTTTTACGATCCGGAACGTTACAAAGAAAGTCTTTTTTTAATCGATCGATGGCTTGCCTTCATCTCGATCTTGTACTTCCCGACGCGGATCTCGGTCGTTGATAACCAGTGGCGGTATTCCATCTATTCGTCCAAGGACATTCTCAAAGCGGTCCAGGACGAGAATGAGAATCCGTATCTTGAGCTGTTCCGCGATCAAATCGTTCCGAGTATTCTCTCGGAGTCCCCGGGGATGGTCGGCGTGTCTATTACTTCCACTTCCCAGATCATGCCGGGCCTGACATTATGTCGTCTCATCAAGCAGGCTAATCCGGAAGTGCATCTCACCATCGGCGGCAGTATCTTTACCCGGCTTGTGGACAACCTCCGACGCGCCGACGCGCTCTTTCAATTTGCCGATGATTTCGTGGTTTTTGAGGGTGAGACCGCCCTCCTAGAGTTGGTGCATCAGTTGGAAGGTGCGCGGGACTTCAGCAAGGTTCCGAACCTGATCTATCGTCAGAAAGATAAAACTATTGTGAACCAGCCCTTTTACTCCGAGAACATTAACGCGCTGGCGGCGCCCAATTTCGACGGGATGCCTCTCGGGCAGTATTTTGCGCCCCAGGCGGTTTTGCCTGTGCAGTTTTCTCGTGGCTGCTACTACAAAGATTGCGCGTTTTGCGCGCTGACGCTGGACCATCAGAACTTTCGACAGCGACAGCCTGAAAAAGTCGTCGAGGACCTCAAACAGTTGATGGAACGGTATCAAACACCCTTCTTTTTCTTTACCGACGAATGTTTTGCCCTGTCGCCGACCAAACGCCTGTGCGCTCAGTTGATTGAGGGGAATGTCAATGCCCAATGGACCTGTGAGATGCGATTTGAGAAAAACCTCTCGCGCGACTTGCTCAAGTCTATGCGGGACGCTGGGTGCCTGAAGATCGTGTTCGGACTGGAGTCCTACAACCAACGCGTGATGGATTTTATGAAGAAGGGCATCCGGCAGGAGCATGTTCGCCGTATCATCGAGGACTGCCTCGACGTCGATATCGCGGTGCACTGTTACATTCTGGTCGGATTCCCTACCGAAACGGAATCAGAAGCCATGGAGACGGCGGATTTTATTGCCGGACACGAGCGTCTTCATTCGTCCTACGGGTTCTCGTGCCAGCCGTGCCTCTTTGACCTGGAAAAAGAAGCGCCGATCATGAGCGATCCGGGAAGTTATGGGATCCGCCGGATCATGCGCCCGGCGTCCGAGGACTTGAGTCTGGGGTATTTCTATGAAGTCCAGGAAGGGATGGATCCGGAGCACGCCGAGCGGGTCTACCAACAGGTCTATGAGAAAATTAGTGGAGTGGTTGCTGAACTGCCGTTCAATTACTCCATGGCCGACGGCCTCCTGTATATAGCGCGTTCGAAAACCCCAACGGTCGTAGCCCGCTAATGAGCACTGAGGCGGCACGGACAGATGGGGCT
>JBBRRL010000303.1:0-3991 GCA_038200775.1 Nitrospirales bacterium | reverse complement strand
CGTCAGTGAAGGGTGAATTGTTGCGGGTAGACGGGGATAAATATACGGTAAAGGATCAAACCGGCACCGAAGTAAGTTTGATGGTGAATCAGAATACAAGGATGGACTGCGGCCAGGGTTCAGGTTCTCTGTCAGGCTTTCAGCCCCGCGAGCAGACCGCGACTGATCGTTCATTAGGCCAGGCTGATCAGCGTCAAGGCCGGGGCGACCAGAAACAGACTCAAGAGGGAAAGTTACAGGATTTGTCCCGAACCAATGAACAACCCGGCAGTGAAGTGGGAAAAGCGACCGACGGAGGAAAGTCTGCCGATGCACGGAAGTCGCGTGATTTTGGCGCTGGCTCCGAAGCGCAGGCTGCGTGTGCGTTCAAGCCTGGTGATAAAATTGAAGCCGAAGTGTCAGACATGGGCGCAGCTACCATGATCAAAAAGGCTTCTGACAAAGGTTCTGACGACAAAGGCATGGGGAGACAATCCCAGCAACCCCACGAACGGCAGCGGTAGGGGGGACAGTGACCCCGGGCGTCTTTAGCGCCCGGGGGTTTTTCAGCCCCCTATGCCTGCATTGCACTCGCCCATCCCAGACTCCTATTTCACCCACCCACCCCAAGCCTGCCCGGACAGGCTTTGTCCCGCCGCACAGATTCCTTTCCCCATTGCACCCGCACGCCCGGAATCCTTTCAACCCGTTGCATATCGAAGCCAACGGGTGCCCCGGACAGAATCTTTTTCCCCGAGGCACGATTAGTTCAGGTTGATTGTGCCGAGGATATTGCCCTCTACATGAGGCGGATGCTCAAATCTGAATCCCGTCGGTACCTTATAATCCATTGTAATGCCATCCATCCGGGGCGCACTTGCGCCTTCCACCGCAATCTGCAATCCATCGACGTTGTACACCGCATCGCCCGGCGCCGGTGTCGGCTCTAACGTGACGCTAAAGGCGATACGTTTGTGATCGAGGTCTTGTATGGCAAGCCTGACGACGGGGTCATCGGGGTGCTCGGCGATCAGTTGAAGTAGCTGGGCACGTGCGGCCGGTGTGACGTGGATCATGGATAAATAATAGCCTACTGCGTGCCATAGCGCACATCCTTTTTGTGAAAAAGCCATATGGCTGGGTAATGCATCCGGGTCGCACAGGCGGTTCACAAGCCATAATTGATCGACCTGACAAGCTCCCCTCGTGTGTTAAGATGTCTGACGATTTAAGGTAGCCGGAGGGTAGCGAGTGAGTGACCATCGCAAGAGTAACAAAGACAGTACAGAGGCCAAGGCGAACCCTGATTCGCCTGCGGCGGAACGAACATCTAAGTCGCCTGGAACGGATCCACTCGAGCTCATCGACGAATGTTTAGCGGCCTTCCCCGACAGCGATCCCCGCCAGAAGATTCTCTATAAGCTCCGGCATCTGGTGATGCAGCAGGCTGTGGCAGGGCAACAGCGCGAAGCAGAATTTAAGAAGTTGGGTGAAGTAGTCGAAAAGCTGACGGCGCCGGCAAATCGGATCGGTACGCTGCTCGAGCTTCCGGGCGAAGGGTTAGCGCGCATTGCCGTCGGCGGCGCTGAGTACTACGCCAATATCGATCCGCGTGTGCCGGTAGAGGACTTGAAGATTGGCACACAGATCTTGGTAAACGAGGCTTACGCTGTGATCAAAACCCTTGGCTATGACCGAAACGGTCCTGTGCTGAAGGTGGCGGAAACCTTGCCCGATGGGCGTATCCGGTTTGAACAAGACATGGGCCGTCAGGCGTTGATTCTCCAGCGATCGACCGACCTTTTCGATGTGGAATTGAAGGCTGGCGATGAGGTGCGCATCGATCCCAGTCATCGCATCGCAATTGAAAAACTGCAGGACCGAAAGGCCAAGAGCCATGTGCTCGATGAAGTACCGCGCATCACGTGGGATCAGATCGGCGGACAGAAGGCTGCGATTGACGCCATTCGGAAAGCCATTGAATATCCGTTGCTCCACACAAAGACGTTTGAGCAATTCAAATTCACCCAGCCAAAGGGTTTCCTACTCTACGGTCCGCCGGGCTGCGGCAAAACGCTGATCGGCCAGGCGGCTGCCGCCAGTTTGGCAAAACTTGTCAGCGATTCAGTCCAGCCCGCAGACGGTGCTGGAACCACGGAGAAACCGCCGATCGCGGGTGGATCGTTCTTGCACGTGAAGGGGCCCGAGATCCTGAATATGTGGCTGGGCGAATCGGAGCGCATCGTGCGTGACCTCTTTGCCCAGGCCAGGGCTCGCCGCCAGGAGGGGACGCTTCCCTTCATCTTTATTGATGAGGCGGAGTCCATTCTTGGGACGAGGCGATCCATGCGGTCATTCACGATCAATAGCACGTTAGTCCCGATGTTCTGCGCGGAGATGGACGGTATCGAGTCGCTTCGGGATGTCGTGATCATCTTGGCATCGAATCGGCCTGATCTCATCGACCCCGCCGTGCTGCGTCCAGGACGCATCGATCGCAAGATCAAGGTGGCGCGTCCCACTCGAGATGCGGCGGTGGACATTCTGAAAGTCTACCTCACCTCAGAGTTGCCGCTTGCCGAAGAGTTGGTCTCCGCTCATGGAGGCGACAAGGCCAAGGCCTGCGAGACAGTGGTCGCGAGCGTGGTGGACAGGATCTTCGCACGTAGCGATCAGAACCGCCTGTTGGCAGTCAGACTCCGTAGCGGACAGAACAAAGTGCTTTACCGAGGCGATCTGGTCAGCGGCGCTATTCTTGCCTCGATTGTCCAGCGGGCGAAAGAGAAGGCTATTGAACGAGTGATTCACCAAGGAGATGAAACTGCGACTCCAGGCATGACGCTTGACGATCTGCTGGTCTCCGTCCAGGAGGAATATCGCGAAGGCGAAGTACTGCCACCGGACGATGCGGCTGAAGAGTGGCTCAAACTGCTGGATCATCATCCCGAACAGGTCGTGGGGGTCTCCTCGTTCCGGAGGGGACGGCAGGCAGAAGAACGGTTGGTGGGGCAGATCATTTAATTGGATTGGATCCATTCGAATGCGTCTTTTTGGAATTGAAACTGAGTACGGAATCACCAGAGACGATCTGAAGGCCGTTGATCCAGTCGTGGAATCCATGGAACTCGTGCGGGCGCACCTGGACGGCTCATTCGAGAAGACCTGGGACTATAGCGGAGAGGATCCGCACGAGGATGCACGGGGTTTTCGCGTGACCGGCCTCCAACAGGATCAGGAAGAAGAGCAGTTTGCCCAGGTCGACGCCCATCGGCCTTTTTCATTCCATGAAATGAAGAGTGACCTCGTGCTCCCGAACGGCGCCAGGTTCTATAACGACCACACGCATCCCGAGTACTCGACGCCTGAGTGCCGAACCCTTCGGGATCTCGTCACCTATGATCGGGCAGGGGAACGCACTCTTCACCAGGCGGCCCAGCGTCGAAACCGTACATTAGGCGGTCCTCACGTCCAACTGTACAAGAACAATACGGACTTTCATGGGCACAGCTACGGGTGTCATGACAATTATCTCATTTCGCGGGCTGTTCCCTTCACCGCCCTGGTGGCAGGGCTGATGCCGTTTCTGGTCAGCCGGCAGCTTATTGCGGGCGCGGGGAAGATGGGGATCGAGACACAAGAAGGTGGGTATGCAGCAGGACGCTATCAGCTCTCGCAGCGTGCCGATTTCATGGAGACGGAGTTAAGCGTGGATACCATGCACAACCGTCCCATTCTGAACACCCGCGATGAACCGCATGCGGATCCGGACAAGTATCGCCGGCTCCATCTCATTGTCGGCGATGCGAACATGTGCGAGTACGCGACGGCCCTCAAGGTGGGAACCACCCAATTGGTGTTGGATCTGATTGCACGGGGAGCCGCACCGCAGTGTGAGCTGGAGAATTCTGTCGCGGCCGTGAAGGAATTCTCCCGCGATGCGGATCTCAAGACGGTGGTGCGTCAACATGGGGGCGGCACGGTCTCGGGCCTCGAACTGCAGGAGGCGTATTGG
>JBBRRL010000302.1:0-3998 GCA_038200775.1 Nitrospirales bacterium | reverse complement strand
TTCGAGACAGTACGACAAACAAATCAGGCATCTTTGGCTTTCGATCAAGACCGTATACGATGCATTAGATTTTGGCGTGCCATTCGAGCAACTCCGAAAGTCTGTGTCTGATATTGGCGTGCTTCACAATGTCTTAGACAAATATGGCCTACCAATACCGGCTCAACTGCGTGAGCGACAACCCCAGGAAGCGGCAGGCTGGTCCGATATTAAAGGTGTGCGCTTCCTGCGCGGGGAGGTGTCAATCATTGGCGGTAACCCCGGCCCGCTGGCCCCCCTAGTCACACAAGAAGATATTGATGTCGCGCTTTGGCTAGCTTTCATGGAGGATTCGGCCCCCTGTGGCCCCTCATTCTCCCTTGAGGAAGCTGACCTGCGTCCTCACACTGAGTGCCGCATTAATGAAAAAGTCTTCTCGCCGCGCTGGTTAGGCAGAACGTCTTTTGGGCAGACAATGTTTTTCACCGACTGGTTGATGAAGGCATTTTGTATGCGGCGAGGTTTGCCATCAGTTACACATCCCCTCTTAAGCGGTGACGTTATTGAAGAGTGGCAACCAACTGCTATTATGACCGCTATCGCTGACGCGGATGGTAGAAGCACACTTCCGGACGGGTCCGATGCCAACTTTGGTAGGTTGATGATCTCCCTCAGGGGTGTTCGACTGAATAAGGCCGTCTATCCATCAGAAGGCTTTCGGACATTGGAGTATGAACTATTGTCCGCCGACTTGTTTGTGGAATCCAGCCTTGGCAAACAATTACCCAGTGGTGCTGATGAACACTATTTTTTAAATGATCCGAGCACTTGTCCGGGCGCAAGGGCTAAGATAATTACTGATCACTATGATTATTTGGCCGTCCAATTTCCTGCATTTGCGCGAGTCAAACTGCTGCTAGCCCTTTTTTCAATCTTTGCTCAGGCGCGGCGGGACGGTGTTCGTCTTTGGTCTGCGGAACAGCAGCGACTAATCCGCGACATTGGTAGCAAGCGTCAGGCTTGGGAAAGACATCCCAAAGAGTACTCTCCTAAACCCTTTCACGCGGGTGGTTGCACGTGTGTAGGCGGGGTTTCCGGAAGCTACGCTGCAACTGTGGTACAAACACTAAACAGGCCTTTTGATTCCCGTCTTCGTGAACATAACTGTATTAGCTATCCACAGGGATCTGTGACTACTATATCCGACGTCAAAGGTAGTCCTCATGAAGGTGGCACTCAATCCATTCCTTCTTCTTCTAGGAAAAATGGGACGACCGGCGGGGGAGGTCAAAATGGCGGTGGAGGCGATGACCAAAGTAAAGCAAACAACGAACGTCGTAGAGAGCCCTGGCGATATGCCATGGCGAATGAAACAACCATCGGTCTTTTGTATGGTCTTCCTGTTTTTAGCACTGAGGCCCGCGTTGGGACTGACGGATACATTCACGCAACCATCAATCTAAGAAAACACCCGGATCACAAAGATAAGACGACAGGTGATGCCAATGGAAATCTTCATCATCATGGAACTCACTGGGGTTCCATACAGGGAGGAAAGAGTGACGGGCATACTCGATCTAAGCAACCTCCAGGAGGTGCAATATTTGATACATTGTATAAAAAAGATTAAACATGTATAGTGCCTCAGGATTCAAATTTGTAGGTGTAGAATGTCCCAGGATTTTGATGCCGAGTTACTTCAATTTTTTTCAAACATAGACACAAGAAAGAAATGGGGCATGACCGCGGAAGAGGCGGCAAGGGTTGTATCGGAGAATGCTGACACCCATTTGCGGGCTCATAATGTAAGATCCTACTACGATCTTGTTTTGACGCAGCTAGAAGGCCTTTCAATTTCACGTCTGGGCATTAACTCACAATTTTATTGCGATGATCTGCATGGCTTGAAGTCTCTCCTTGAGACGAGCCCCTACGCTCGAATGCAACCAATCATAATAGATCTTCATGATAGTGATTTCGTCCAGTTGAAGGACGGAACGAAGATTCCGATCAACAAGAAGAACCCATACTTTCAAAAGTAGTTCTTAAAGTCTCGCCATTTTGTCCCACCAATGTCAACCGAGCTTCAATCCGATCTTCCGCGCGGTTCATCGGAAGATGCGCAGGCCAGAGGGCCCAGCGCTCATTTCGAGGACACGGATGGTATCGCCAAAGCATCCTCCCTCCAGTTCCAGGTCCCAAACCAGGAAGGCCGTATTTTCCTCGGCCTTATCGATGCTACGGTACACAAAAACCGGTTGGTGGATGGCCGCATCGAACGCCATGCACTGGGCGGGCAGGCTATTGGCGTCCCGGACGACCGGCATATCATCACGATTGCCGGGTCGCGATCCGGGAAGGGCCGCAGCACAATTGTACCGAACCTGCTGACCTATCCAGGCTCCATCCTTGCGATTGATCCGAAGGGGGACCTTGCAGCGCTGACGGCGGGCTGGCGGGCGGATGCAATGGGGCAGAAGGTTGTGGTACTCGACCCGTTCGGTGTAGCCGGTAATGTCGGCGCTGCATTGGGTGGTGGTTTCAACCCGCTGTCCATTCTACATGAGGACAGTCCAACGCTGATCGAGGATGCGGGGCTGATCTCGGATGCGCTTGTGATGCCTGCGCCAGGGCAGAAAGACCCGCACTGGGACGAGAGCGCCAAGATGTTTCTTGAAGGCGTCATTCTGCATGTTGCGACAGATCCGTCCTATGTCGGGCGGCGAGATCTGGTCTCTGTGTATGAGGCCATCATGGAGGAGGTGGACGACTTGAAGCCACAAATGGCCGAGAATAGCGCGGCGGATTTCGCGGTGGTCGTGCTGGCGTCGCAGTTCTTCGACAAGCCGGAGACCGAGCGCAATTCAGTACTGTCTTCGCTGCGCCGTCATATACGCTTCCTCGGCTACAGCCAGATGAAGTCAGTCCTGCGTACGCACAGCTTCGATCTGGGAGATCTTAAAACCCAGACCATGACCGTGTATCTGAGTCTGCCCGCGCTACGCATGGGCACGTGCGCGCGCTGGCTGCGGTTGTTCGTCAATCTGACGCTGGCGGCGCTGGAAGCGGAGAAGTTGAAGCCGCGCTATCCGGTTCTTATGTGTCTGGACGAGTTCGCAGCGCTGGGGACGCTGAGGACGCTTGAAGATGCCGCCGGGCAGATCGCCGGGCTGGGCTGCAAGCTGTGGCCGATTCTTCAGGATCTCGGGCAATTACAGGCACTGTACGGTAAGCGGTGGGAGACGTTTCTTGGCAATGCCGGAGTACTACAGTTCTTTGGCAATTCGGACATGCAGACTCTAGAATGGATATCGAAGCGCCTGGGCGAAACGACGATCCACACAAAGAGCCAGAAGCAGCCGGGTTTCAGCCAACGTGCGCGGGAGGGTGAGACAGGGGAGTCGTATGGGGAGCATGTACACAGGCTGCTGACGCCAGAGGAGATTTCACGGTTCTTCGGACGCGACGATCACCTCATGCGTCAACTCATTATCAGGCCCACCTGGTCACCCATGATCCTGCAACGCGCACACTATGACACGCACGAACTCTTTGAGAGCTACCGGCAGTACTTCGCCGCAGTCGCCGATCCCTCTGAACAATCAGATACCGGGGCTTCCTGAGTGGCCTTCCCTCACGCACTTCCCGCAGACCGGCGAATATGTCGTGTGCGGGCGACATCTGTCGTATGACGGATTCAGGGCTGCCAAGAAGCGCCTTCACCTTATGGCGTGGTGCCTGCTGTTGCTCGGTTGCGTGACCGGTTATTTGACGCAGCATTTTGGCATCACCGCGTTGGCGCTTGGGCCTTTCGCCTTCTACACGATGCTTATCCTGTGCGCGCCGATACCCCGCTGGCTGGCTCGTGCGGCGTTTCAAGAGGACACGCTGGTCCGGTTTTCGCGGAAGAGCCTTGTGATCAATAACACGCCCTTCACATGTCCCGACGGTCTTAGCATTCAGTTTAGAGCGCAGAGGCCCCATGTAGACGAGGACCGGTATAAACGTCTTCTTCAACT
>JBBRRL010000301.1:0-4015 GCA_038200775.1 Nitrospirales bacterium | reverse complement strand
GTTACGGGGAGGCCGTAGGAGAGTTGCCCGGTGATGTACTGAATCACTCGCTGCAGTTCGGGTTCCGTCATAAGAAGATTGTATCCCCTGAGAGTCCAGCGCTCAAGCCTTCTTACGAAAGAGAGCGGTTCTACGGGAGAGTTGCACTTCAGGCTCGGCCACGGGAACGAGCTCGTCTTGGCGAGCTTGGGGCGGGCTGGGTGTAACGTTGGATGCAACAGCGTCCAGGCACGACGGCTATATCGGCAGGGTGAAATGGACGGGTGGAATAGGGGAAATCGCCGCTATGCTTCTGGGGAGGGACAAGAGCCCTTCCCAGAAGCAGCAGAGGGGTCAGCCGACGTTTACTTCTTACGAACCTGAATGCCGTGGGGATCTGTCTTCTCCTTTTTAACCATGTTTCCATCCTTATCCTTCTCTTCAGCCATCCTGCTCAATGGCGCAACACCGATCAGGGTGCCGCCGCGTCCGTTGCCTTCAACTTTAATAACACCGATACCAGGGGTGCTACCCACGGCGTTATTGACGTCCTTGTTGTTGCCCGTCAACGGACTTGGCCCACGCAGGGAAGCAAACACGTAGCTGCCGTCGGGGGCCGCGTCCATCAAATCGGGCGCCGGATCCTGGCTGACGTCTCCGGCGAGACGAATCGTACCGGCTTTCATTCCGTCATTGCTGCTGTCGTAGACATCAATCAGGTTCAAATGCCGGTCCCCGGCCCAGAGGTACCGATTGTTCACGGCGACCATTCCATGAGAATCTCCACCATCACGGCCGCCGATGCGGCTCGGCTGACTAACTGAGGGAAGCCCGCCCATCGGGAATGCATAGACATCGTTGTTAAGAGGCGTTGCAGGCCAGCCTCCGCCGGAGTTGAGATACATAGTAGAACCAAGCTGCACGCCGCCGCACCCTGCCGCGTGCACCGAGTCTCTCCCGAGCGTGCCTACCAGGAACATCGGGTTGGATGTAATATCGAACACCGCCAGTCCGCCGCCGCGGAAGGTGACGAAAACAAACTGGCTTCTATTGTCAGTGATCGGGCAAATGGGCGCGACGTCGGGCACATCATTACCTGACTCCATCTGGGTGAGATTGATAACATCGTTGTCCGGTTTAATCGTGAACTTCTTACCGGTGTAATCAGTCCAGATCCGGACAAGTTTTTTCTCGGCGATGTTAGCCCCGATGGCCATGCGCCCATTCGCGGTTGGAAACGCGGCATGCGCATTTTTTCCCAAGCTTACGCAGCCGATAGGAGCCCGTGACGTGGCATCTATAAATGCGACATGCCCGCTGGCGACATAGGACAGAAGGGCAAACTTCTGGTCTTTGGTGAATAAAATCATATGCGGCCGCTTTGGGTAGCCGCCGCCGGCTTCTTTACAGGCCTCGGCAAACTTGTCTCCGAGGTCCACTGTCTCAGCCTTTGCTGTCTTGGGGTTGGCAGTGAGATCCTGGCCATCATAGATGTAAAGCGTGCCGCCGCCGTCTTTCGAACTGTCGGATTGGTCAATCGCCCAGACCTCGTAGGCAGCGGCCGGAGGCGGCGCTGCCGCCGGGGCGTCAGCTGCAAATGTTGAGACACTCCCCATTCCAGCCCACATCAATACCAGAAATACCCAAAGCACAGGATGACGTCCGTAACGCATGATTTTCAACCTCCTATGTCGCACGAAATTTGAAGCGGGCTTGGCTGGAACTTAGGCCAAAACCTGTCCGTCTCGGGGGCAGTCCCTCAAGGGGGGCCCTCTGTAACGGCGGTATCATAGTGGCCTTCTTCCGGATCTGTCAATCAGACTCGGTAGGGGTGACGACGAGCATCGCTGTTACAGAGAATCGGCTGAGACGAAGATCTCTCCGCGCATCTGATGTCCCGGCAGATCGCAGATATAGAAAAAATGTCCGGCGGCGCGGGGAGTGAATCTGATCTGTGCTTGACCTTTCGGCGGGATTAACACCCGGGCGAGGCCCGCCTCATTGAATTCCGGAGCGCCGTTGCCTGTGACCTGGACGTTGGCGCCTTGAAAGAGGAGAAGAGGGACAAAGGCGTGCAGTTCAACATCCTCGTTCTGAATAGCCAGCGCGACGGGCTGTCCCATTTTCAAGAAAACAACTTCCGGGATGAAGGCCCTTTGCCTGACGATAACTTTAACCACCGGGATGCTTATGTCAGCATTGACGTCAAAAGCGAAACAACTCAACACACACACGCAGAACACGGCTGCTGCGAACATCTTGAGACTCATTTGGCCTTCGCGTAAACACGTATAGGAGTCCCGGGGAAATCAAACTTCTTCCGAATGCTATTTTCGAGGTACCTCAAGTAAGGCTCCCCGACGTCTTTGGGGTTCCTGCAGAACAAGACGAAGGTTGGGGGCTTGGTCGCGACCTGGGTCATGTACGCCGATTTTACCGGGTTGCCTTTTCGGATAGGCAGGGGCTGCAGTCTCAGTGCTTCCTGTAGAAACCGATTCAGCTGTCCCGTCGGTACGCGGTGGGCGAACGACTCCAACGCTCGGTCCAGATGTGGAAAGATTCGCGCGACGGTCTTGAATTGCAACGCCGAGCCGAACAGGACGGTGGCCCATGTAAGAAACGAGAATCGGCGCTTAAGTTCTGCCTTGTAGGCTGTCTTGGCGCCCTCATCGTCTTCGCGGAGATCCCATTTGTTGACCAGCATCACGCAGGCGCGGCCGCCGCGAAGCGCCAGTCCCGCGATCTTGGTGTCCTGTTCCGTGACGCCCTCCACGCCGTCCAATATCAGCACCGCGACATCCGCCCGGCCAAGGCTCCGCATAGCGCGTGCCACGCTGTACCGTTCGATGCCGGGATCGATTTTACCGCGCCGGCGGATGCCTGCTGTGTCGATGAAGAGATAATCGGACTCCTTGTGGCGCACGAGCGTATCAATGGAATCCCGAGTCGTGCCGGGAACATCGCTGACGACCAACCGGGTCTGTCCCAGAAGAGTATTGATGAAGGTGGATTTGCCAACATTCGGTCGACCAACGACGGCGATCTTTGGGATCTCAAGCGCTGCATCCTCCGTCTTTGGGGACATCAATGGATAGAGGGCATCCAGAAGTTCCGCCACCCCTGTGCCATGTTCCGCCGAGATGGGATACAGTTCCTCGACTCCCATCGCATAAAAGTCTGCAACCAATGGCTCCGACTTCGGAGTATCGATCTTATTGACGGCCAGAAATAAGGGGTTTCCCGACTTTCTCAAAAGATCCATGATCTCCCGATCAGCCGATGAGAGTCCATCGCGCCCGTCCAGAACAAAAATCAAGGCGTCAGCTTCATCAATGGCCAGGCGGGACTGCTCCCGAATAAGCGAGAACATCTGATCCGGGGATGAAGGAACCAACCCGCCGGTATCGATGAGCCGGAAAGGGCGCCCTCGGTATTCTGCTTCCGCAGAATGACGATCCCGGGTCACCCCGGGCATATCCTGGACGATCGCCTGCCTGCGGCCCAAGATCCGGTTGAACAGCGTAGATTTGCCGACATTTGGCCGGCCGATGATGGCGACAGTGAACATATTACCTTTATTGCACCCACCCGCCCTGAAATCTGCCAAAACAGATTTCTTTTCCCCTGGCACGCTAACACGGGGCGCCGGACGTTAACAACGTGCGACTCGCGTACTGCATGTACTATAAACTTTGCGGGAGTCATTCGACGCTAAGAGTCACTCCGCAATCCATAGCAGGCGCAGCGGATAATGCTTGCTCGTAAAAAGATAATTTGGCTGACCTCAAAAATTGGGAGGTGTGTCATGGCAGTTACCTTAATTTGTGTTTTCCGTTCCGAAGGGCCAGGAAGATGAATTCGTGAAGTGGTGGCAAGACGTGAAGGCCACTATCACCAAGCAACCGGGATTCATCAGCGGAAAGTTTCATAGGAGTGTCAAACCGGACAGCCGATACAGCTTCATTAATGTTGCCCTCTGGGAAAATGAAGACCTGTACTGGAAAGCCTATGAAAAGAGCGCGGCGCCCATGAAGGC
>JBBRRL010000300.1:0-4018 GCA_038200775.1 Nitrospirales bacterium | reverse complement strand
TTCAGCTTTTCAGGATCGTTGTCGGCTGACATCATGATGACGGGAATATGGGCATGCCAGCGCCGGAGCTCTTGAAGCGTCGAGAGGCCATCCATCACCGGCATTTCAATATCCAGCAGGATTCCGTCTATCCAGGACGATTTCACGATTTCCATGCCAAGACAGCCGTCGCCTGCAGTGACGACGACAAATCCCATGGCTTGCAGGCGGTCCTGAAGCATGGCCCTGATATCATCATCATCATCGATGATTAAGATCCGCCGCAGCATCAACCCCTCGCTTCCTAGGATCACCGTAACTCCCCGGCACCTAAAAATCCCATTCGCGATCGAGTTGTCGGATATAAAGTTTCCATAAAGAAATGCCTTATTGGCCATCCCCCGATACGCCTAATGCTCTGCTCGCCCTGAACCTGACCGAAGGGCGCTTATACGGTGGTGGTTCGACAAAGCTCACCACGAACGGTATTTATTTCATGGCAGTGGGAATGGGACCTGTATGGCTAGTTAGACGGAAAGTGTTTATGGGGTTTGCGGTGGGCTAACACCCTACGATGCATTTGCACAAAATCTGTAGCCTACGCCGAGATCAGTCAGAATGAACCGAGGGCTTGCTGGATTTTTTTCAAGCTTCTTTCTTAATTGGCCGACAAAGACTCTCAAATACTGGGCCTGATCACTGTAGGCTGGTCCCCACACGGCTGTCAGCAGCATCTTCTGCGTCAATACTTTCCCAGCATTTTCGATCATATATTTCAGCAGGTCATATTCTGTAGGTGTCAATTTGACATTTTCGCCATTGAGCCGCACTTCTCGCCGATCAAAGTTCACCGAGAGATCTCCACTCGTCCAGATCGGTTCCGAACTTTTCGCACCGGCCGCGCGTCGTAGTACGGACTTAATCCTGGCCAGCAACTCTTCCATATTGAATGGTTTCGTGACATAGTCGTCAGCGCCCACTTCCAAAGCCTCCACCTTCTTTCGCTCGTCACCGATCGCGGAAACCACAATGATCGGAACGACCGATTGCTGGCGAATCCTCCGCGTCAGCTCAATACCATCCATCTGGGGCATCAGCAGATCCACCAGGATCACGTCAGGTGTTCGACTGCTGATGATCTGGAACGCTTGATCCGCCCCCTCGGCGGTGAAGACGGCATAGCCTTTTCCCTCCAGATTGATCTGCAACGACCGCCGGATCTGCGGCTCATCATCCACCACAAGAATCCGGGCACCGTGACTCATACACTGCCCCGCATCGGGTCCAACCGTTCCAAGGTTGCTGAGGGCTGTGGTTGGTCTTGGGGGAGCCTGAGCGTGATAGTCGTCATTTCCGCGCTCGATTCGGCCCAGATGCGACCACCGTGAGCCTCAACAATACCCTTGCAGATCGTCAAGCCTAAGCCCGTGCCATGGATCATCCGTTTGCCTTCCAAACGCACGCGGTAGAAGCGTTCGAACACTCGCTCCAAGTCCTTGGCTGGAATCCCCTGGCCGCTGTTCGTCACCCGAACTTCAACCTCACGGCCTGCATGGCGCGCCTCAATCCGGATCGGAGAGCCATCGGGAGAATACTTCATGGCGTTATCCAAAAGATTCACCAGTACCTGTTGTATTTCCACTCCGTCCACAAAAACCGAAGGCATATTTTCGTCCACCTCACAATCCAGCGGACGAGCCTGAAGCCGGGATCCCACGCGACGCATAGCCCCCGCTACGAGATCGTCGAACCCGTACCATTCGCACCGCGGCACTAACATGCCGGCCTCAATCCTTGACATATCGAGAAGATTGTCCACCAAACGATTCAAATAATCGATCTGTTGATCGATCTCTTCGAGGAAGTCCTTGCGAAGGGTCACCGTCATTGATCCGAAGTTTACAAGCAAGCTCGACACAGAAGTCTTGATCGCCGTGAGCGGCGTCCGAAGCTCGTGGGATGTAGAGGATAGCAAGGCCGATTTCAGCGCGTCGCTCTGACGAAAGGCGGCGATCCCTCGTTCTTCACTGATGCGTAACTCTTCTTCGGTCCGCCTGCGTTCGGCAATTTCGTTTTCCAAGGATCGGTTGGCCTGGATCACCTGCCTTGTCAGAAGCATCCCCAACACCGCTACAAGCATGCCAATTGCCGCTTCCCACCGGATCATTGTGGCAATCTTATTCTCGGAATGCACCGTGTACAGTTTAACCGCGTCGTCAGCCGTCCGCTGTAAATGAGAGTTTAGCTCAAGGAGTTCCCCAAGCCTAGACCCATATGCTGTGCTGTCGGAAGGCAAGTGCACAAATTCATCCGCTCTCCCCGCTAATTCACGGATCAATTCTCTCTGTTCAGCCAACTTGGCCCTAATGGACTCAGTCGGCGCAGGCGGCACCCTCGCTTTCTCATCTCTGCCGATCGTGACCACCGCCCACCCCCCGTTGATCAAAGCTTCAAGCGTTTCATGTAAAACACTTCTCGTCAGGGTATAGTCTGCGGGGACTCCGCTGGCAAGCAGCAGCAGTTCCTTCATATGTTGTTGGTTCAACATGCGCTGGCGGCCGGCCATATCGACCATCAAGGAATTCGATTTATTCTCCTGAAGGGTGATGATCGTATAGATCAGGATGCCAACAATGGTGAAAATGAACAGAGTGGTCAGGACGGCGACCTTTTGCACTGCGTCTGCTCGGCCCGTTCGCCAGATTCTCACGTGAGGCCCCGCGCTCGTCCTCAAGCCCTTATTCTAGCCTGCTGAAATCGCGGGGGCAAACTCGCGTGCGGCGCTATTCGAGGTCCTGCAAGAGGGATAGGCGCATCTGATCAGGAACGGCGACACGGGCCTGATAGCCCGAATGCTGGATGAAAATCTCAATCGGTTCAGTCACTTTCGCCAATTGCGCCTTCGCGCGATCGGAGAACGGAAATCGTACGTAGTGGACAGCGCTGATCTTGTCTTCCTTGGTACGGCCTTGCTCAAAGATCCCGTACAGTCGTTGGTGTCCTGTCTGAAAGCCGACTGTCTGGCCGGTGTCAATTCCGTGAAACCGATCAAGAATGGGTTTTACCTTCGTCGGATCCGTGACTTCGATGAACAGCGTCGCGCTTAACTCCTGCGCTCCGGGGATCTGCGCGTTATACGTGTCCAGTTCCTCACGGATCCGCTCCGGCGCAACGATGTGCTCGGCGCGGATCATTTCCTGGATCTGAAACAGTAACGTATCCCGGTTTTCAAACACCAGGCAGACGAGATTGCCGACGGCGATACGGCGATGCTCTTTGAGTCGAATGAGGCGTCGCCTGAACTCGTCGCGCGTGCGCTCGTACTGGTCGGCCGGCAGCAGGTCCTGGGCGGTCAAGGGTTTCATATTCCGTACGCTTGCCTGATGACTTGAATGGGATGGCCGACATATCGTCCTACCGCTTGTGTGAGTTGCAACGCGGCCAATGGGCAATCGGAAACGACAATATCTGGCTGCGTCGCTTCCAGATCGCGTACTGCTTTGCCGGCGATCGTCATCGACATCTCAAAGGACTTCACGCCCCAAATGCCGTCGTGGCCAGAGCAGCGTTCCACCATGTCGACCTGGGCCCCCGTGAGTTCCATGAGCTCTTTCGATTTGAAGCCGATATTTTGATCGCGCAGGTGGCATGGGATATGGTATGCGATTTTGCCCGGACTGGCGATGAAATCAGTTTTTAGTGTCCCTCCCTTTTTTAACTTCATGAGGTATTCACACACATCAAAGGTTCGCTCTGCAACGAGCCTGCAATCCTCGGTTGGCAGAAGATGCAGGTACTCACGCTTGAGCATTAGACTGCAGCTTGGGGAAGGACCACAACATCATAGCCTCGCTGTACCCACGGCTGCAGGGCCTTCAGATTAAACCGCCTTCTCGAGTATTGCCGCATATCGCCCATCTCGAAGAACCGCATCCCGCAGCATTGCTGTTCCGGCCTTACCACCCACACGTGATTTTTCTCGAGCACTGCTACGTTCGCCCGGCCGACGTCCCCTTCGTGGTAGTCGACAAGGCAGGTT
>JBBRRL010000299.1:0-4031 GCA_038200775.1 Nitrospirales bacterium | reverse complement strand
CTCCGTCGAGAGCGCGCTGCAACGCAGGCAACATTTCCGTGCCGCCCTGCGCCTGTAACCCACTGACATAGCGCAGCGCCTTGTCCACATTTTCCTTGGTAACCGGCACAGCACCGGAGAACAACGCGTGCATAATGCTGTTGAACTGGATGATGATGTTAAAGCTGTCTTCCGCCCTCAGACGCGACAGCGCCAGACGCAAAGCCGCTTTCGCCTGCTCAATTGAGGCCCCCGCCATGGACCCCGAGGTATCAATCACAAAGATAGTTTCGCGAGGCAAGCGGTGTTCCTCAAGAGCCGAGGGTGCCGGGGGCATCAGCATGAACAACGCAAAGGTCTCTCCATTCTTCTCTTCCGTAAATAGGACCGCCTTGGGCGTTTTGCCATTGGCTGGCTGCCACATCAGTTCGAAATCGCGATTTGCAGGCACCGACCCGTCCTCCAGTGTGAGCGTGTAGCGGCTGTCTTGTTGCGGACTGACCTTGATTTTGTGATACGGCGATTCCAAGCGCGCCAACGGGAAACCCGGCGCGAAATCAATCATCAACGTGACGGGGTTGATCGCGCCTTTGCTTGGATGCTCGACAGGCGGTGTGATGCGGGAGGCGTCCGGGACCGCATCGGTGTCGGACGCCATGTTACACCCGCCCACCCCGACGCTGCCGAGACAGCCTCCTTGCCCGTCGCACCCGCTCACCCCGACGCTGCCGAGACAGCCTGTTTTTCCATCGCACCCACCCGCCAAACAAAGCTTGCCCGACCCGAAGGCCTGATGATTGTTAAAGGCCGCCGGGGTAGTTTCTCTGTCCTTCTGATTTGTATCTTCCTCACGTGGGCTCCGCGGAATGTACCGCGGCCCCACGACCATTGGAAATCGCAGTCGAAACTGGTCGTGATCGTAGTGGAGCAGCTGCTGGTACTCGATCTCAACAATGATCGTCTCATTCGGGCCAATGTTGGCAACACTAGTAGTAAAGATATTCGGCCGCTCCTGTTCCACCAGGCTCGCGCGCTTGCCATCGGCCTTGGCCGTCTCGTAGGTCTTCTTCGCTTCGGCCCTCTCCTTGATCATGCCTTCGATGATTCGTTCTCCAATCTTCATTCGCAAATGATCGACTGCGGCATCTTCGGGAAGAGGGAAGACGTAAATACCTTCGGCCCATGTAAGACCGGGGTTCTGGAACCGCTGACGTACCCTGGCGCGCACAATCGGCCCCGTGACCTTTATCTGAACATCAGTGCTGAGCGCCGGAACGGCAAGATCCGTCCCCTGCTCGCTCCGAACCAGCAGCTCCCCTTGGGTCGCTTCGCCAGGGCGCATTCCGGTGCCAGGGCTAAACTGTCCGGCCAAACCAGGGCTCGTAGCGATCAGCATCGCCGACGCTGACAAAATCATCAGGAGGATCATAAGCCGCACAGTGATCACTCGCCGCCCGTTCAAAACCATGATGTGCTCCTTTGTAGGTTCGGCATGTGGCAACGCAACGGGCTGCGGCGAAGACCGCAGCCCATCGTGTGTGTATTACCGTGTTTCTGAAGAAACCTGGTCCTGTTCGTCCGTGATCGCGGAGTCGACGTCTTGTTGCTGTTGCGACACAACGCTGGACGATGCGGGAATGAGTGCTGATTCGCGGATGCCGAGTTGCATCATTTCAAGATGAACCCGGCGGTTCAGCCGTTGGCATTCCTTGCTCTCATCGTCGCAAATCGATCCTTCTTGGCCGAGCGTGACGACCTTTATCGACGTGCCGGGAACGCCTAACTCGACAAGGAATTGCTTGACCGCTCCGGCACGACGCGAGGCCAATGTACGGTTGTACTCAGCAGGCCCATGCTGATCCGCATAGCCCTGTACTAACACCGCCCAGTTTTTGTCACCCCTTAGGATCGCGGCTTTTTCTTGGAGAATGGCCGCAGCATCGGCACGAAGCCGGCTTTTGTCAAAGTCAAAGTAGATGTCCGCATGTACGGAGTTTGTGGCCTTGAATGTCGGCTGAGAAGAAGCAGCCAGCACGGACGGGACCACCGGGTTTGATCCCTCTAACACAGGCTGAGGGCCCGCCGGATTGGACTCGTTCGAAAGGCTGATCGTTGTCGTTCCGCTAGCATACCTCTCTTTATTTTGGACATAGAACCAGTAGCCGCCGACCAGCCCCGCGGTAAAGAAAATGGCGACGGCCAGAAGTGCCAGTTCCTTCATCGTGACCTGTGTGATCTGTGCGGTCGATTTGGCGGGCAACCCTGATTGGGGCACGTTCGGACTGTTGGTCATATTTTCTCCTTTTGTTTAATGAATTTTGTTTGGTTCTCACCCACTGGACGTCGATTCCGTGCTGCTTACCACCCTCCTTCCCGCCTGCCGGCATTGGATGACAGAGCAAGGAGCAAGCCACAGCCGGCCGCGCATGATGGAAGACAATTTTCGTGGAAAACTGAAGGCTTGCAGCTAAAAATCGATCGGGGGTTTTCAAAAAACGACGCTTGGCGTGCGGGGATGCGGGGAACTCCACGCAGGGGAAAGGGGACAATAAAAGCGGACAGGCTACTTTTTTTGGGGTGAAGGTGTGTGCGGCCAGCGGATGACCGAAAAAAAGTAGCCTGTCCCCTTTTTAGGAACGCCGCTGGTAGAACTGCCGGATCAGTGTCTCCATGGAGCTGAAATGACGCTCGGGAAGGTTCTTGTAGCGTTTCTTGCAAGCCGCTACTGCCTCGTCAGCCGAGCCAAAACCTTCGATCGTCTTGATAAGATGTTCGTGGTACTCCACTAACTTCATTTCAACGGTTCGGACAAGCTCCTGGTTGCCGGCAAGTATCATGGCGGCCTTTGCACGATCACCGTCTGACTCCACCAAGGCCCGGAAACCCATTCCTTTGAGCCGCTGCGTGACCGTACTGCGATCCCATCCCAAAGCGCGGGCCGTTGCCTGCATATCAAACCGCTGCTCGCGAAGGCATGTCAGAACAGCCTGGTCGCTTCCGGGATCGACGGTGGAGAATGGAGTGGGAAGGCCCGGTGCGGTCTGCGACCGGGGAGTCACCAATCGCAAATCCTCCTTCATAATCACGTTGCCTTCGACGAGAACCGCAGCCTGCTGCATGCATTGTTCGAGTTCCCGGACATTGCCTTTCCAAGGATGCGCTTGAAGCGTCAGGAGCGCATCGGCGGAAAGGGCAAGCTCACTCCTTCCATGCTGCCGAGCGGCAGCTGCGAGAGAGCGCTCCGCCAGAAGCGCCACATCTTGCGCGCGCTCCCGCAGAGGCGGCAGTCTCAAGACAATTCCCTTGAGCCGAAAATACAGATCCTCGCGAAACCAGCCCTCCAGGACTCCACGCTCAAGATCCCTATTCGTCGCAGCGACGATCCGCACATCGACTGACGTCGCTTTGGTCGCTCCAACGCGGTAAAACGTCTTCTCCTGAAGGACGCGCAACAATTTGCCCTGGTGCTCCATCGCGAGGTCACCGATCTCATCGAGGAAGATCGTGCCTTGATGAGCCTGCTCGAAATAACCTTTGCGGTCCGCAATAGCGCCCGTGAAGCTCCCCCTGATATGCCCAAAGAGTTCGCTTTCAAAGAGATGCGGGGAAATAGCCGCCATGTTGACTGAGACAAATGGGTGACGAGCCCGCGAGCTGAGCCTGTGGACCGCCTGTGCAAAAAGCTCCTTGCCCGTCCCCGGCTCTCCCAGGATCAGGACTGCCAGCGTGGAGCGCGAGGTCTTCTTGGTCTCACGAAATATCGCCAGCACCCCGGGATCGTGGGTGATGATGCCCATCTCCTCGCATTCCTGGCGGAGGCGTTCAAGTTCCGCGTCACCAATCTGCGACGGCTGCATGGTGGAAGCCCGAAGCCCTCGCAGTTCGCTCTCGAGCTGAATGAGCCGGTGCCGGCTATTTTCTTCCTCAGTTTTAGCCTCCGTCAGTTGTATCCGTAAGGCTTGCGCCGCTGAAGCCATCTCCTGCTCTTTGCCCGTCGAGCGCGTCACAGCCTGGCGGGCAGCCTCCAGATCTTCTTCCAGGACTTCAACACT
>JBBRRL010000298.1:0-4042 GCA_038200775.1 Nitrospirales bacterium | reverse complement strand
GGCGTCTTCTGGCGGAGGGACGAGCAGCAGAAGGTGCTCCGAGCAGCCAGTCTCTGGCATGCCCCTGACGTCCAGGCCGCCGAGTTCCTCGCAGACAGCACGGAGCGCACATTCCCTTCCGGTATCGGACTGCCCGGCCGTGTTTGGGCGACTGCGGTCCCCGCTTGGATTTTTGACGTCGTCAAGGACGCGAACTTTCCGCGTGTGCCCTTCGCCGCCAAAGAAGGTCTTCACGGCGCATTTGCGTTTCCCATCCGAATTGGAGACGAGGTCTATGGCGTGATCGAATTTTTCAGCCAACACATCCGCGAGCCGGATCGCGATCTGCTCGGCATGGTAGACGACCTCGGCATGAAGATCGGCCAGTTCGTTCAGCAGGAGCAGACCCGGGAAGTGTTACGCCAGACCGAAGCGAAACTAATCGAGGAGGCCAAGCTGGCTGAGGTGGCAAGGTTGGTCGCCGACATCGGGCACGATCTCAAGAATCTCTTAACGCCGATCGTGCTGGGGGCGAGCCATATGCAAGGCGAGCTCGAGGAATGCGAGACCCAGCTGCCTCACCTTGATCCGGAGCACGCGCGAGCGACACTGGTACAGAGCAAGGAAATCCTCATGATGATCCAAACTGGCGCGAGGCGCATTCAAGACCGGGTGCGGGAAATTGCAGACTCCGTCAAGGGATTGAGCACCCCGCCGCAATTCAGTCAATGCCGCGTGGATGACATCGTCGCCGATGTGTTCAAAACGCTTCGCCTGCTCGCCGATCGACAGGGTGTTGTACTGCGAACCGAGCAACTCGACACCTTGCCGCCGATTATGGCCGACGAGACCCGTCTCTTTAACGCCCTGTATAACCTCGTCAACAATGCGATTCCGGAGGTGCCCCGTGGCGGGTCTGTGACAGTCGGCGGCAGCTTGGATCCGCACGCGAAGGCCGTGACTATCACGGTGACAGATACGGGACGGGGCATGCCGCCCGAAGTCCTGGAGAGTCTGTTTACCTACAGGGCGACGAGCCGTAAACACGGCGGTACCGGCCTCGGCACAAAGATCGTGAAGGACGTGATAGACGCCCACGGCGGCCTTCTGAGAGTGGAAAGCAAGGAGGGCGTGGGGACGACCTTTTATCTTACTCTGCCTATTGATGGTCCGGCTGTTTTATCCCCTCCACGGCTGATTCTTCCCACTGACTCCTCAACTATTTCGTAATGGCGCTGTAAAGACGCTTCTTTTCGGAGGCGTTGTACAGGTTGAAATGCTGGTTATAGCCATAAATAAAATCCCGATCATGAGAGCCTGACTCCTCGAATGCCGGGATGTGGCAACGCCGGCAATCCTGGCTCCAATCCTCGTGCCGAACTTTTTCGTGCTGGCGGCCTATATTGAATCCTGTAAAGCAGCGCAAGGAACCGTTTGATGATGCGCCATCTTCCTCCGCACAGAGTTGCCCTGTCAGCGGACGGTAGTGATCAAACACCCAGTCGCCGGTCTCGTACGCTGTTTCACTGCCCCAACCCTTCCCTTTCTGCATGAGATATAAGCCCTGCAGCTTGCCCTTGACCAGCCGACCGGCACCCGTCCGCATCAAGGTATCACTCCCTTCGGGCGTGAAGATCGCAGCGGTGCCGCATTGCACCCACTGCGAGTCTCCCACCTTGCAGATCAGTGAATGCCTGCGGAGCGCCGGAGCCGGATACGTCGCCGCAGCAACGTCCGCTGTCCCATTCGGACCGCGCGGAGCGGACCGTGGATCAAAACGAATGACACCACTCGAGATGAGGCGCACCGCGGCCCCCCTCGGAACATGGATGCCGGTATCAACGGCGCGGTCCTTTACGATATAAGTCCAGCCGCAACCCACAGACAGCCTCCGACAACCGCCCGGCGTATCGGTCGGCAACAATGACGATTGGGGGTTGATGTAAATTTCGACCTCCCAGTGCCCTGCGCTCTCTCTAGAATCCTTCGCATTCGGCATCAGGATCAGGCTGCGCCGTTTCGCCATGAAGATCTCCATCAAGAAGGTGGTCCCATGCGGAAAGCCGTCGATCTCCGTGCCCTTATTGCCGCGATCATTAATGTAGATTTCGCGGATCTCTTCCCTATCAACGCGTTCCACCGTTGGAAGAAATTTCTCCCAGCTTCGATACTCCATCGGAAAAGGCAACTCTCCATCTTTCCTGAGCTGCGGTCCGGAATCCAGAGCTTGGTATCCGGACGGTACAATCGCACAAGAAATTAGTACAGCAGCGATGCTCCCAAGTAACATCGAAAAGAATGTTTTGAGTGCCATGATCTTGCCCCCTGCGTTCACCTTGTGACTTGTCAAACCTTCACTGTAGGGTTTAGCAATTGAAGTGCCCGGAGACGCAGGGGTGGATTCATTAGAAATTACAAAGGCCTGAGAGAGAAAGCAGTATTCAACAGCCGCGGAGATCAGTATTTAGTTTGGGACAAAGTTTCACACCCGGATACAGTGTTGCACGCGACCTTGACGCCCGGCCTCGGGTCAGGCAAAACAGAGTTCAAATATTATGCGCGCGCTGCTTCTTGCAATCTTATTCTTCACTCTTCCCTGGACAGGCTGCTCCGCCGACGCTGCTCAGGAATTGTTTGAGGCCGGGCAGCTAGAGGAGCGCCAAAACAATCCCGCACACGCCAAGGAGCTCTATCAGCAGATTCTGACAAACCATCCAGGAAGTGATTACGCAGGCAAAGCCCAGGAGCGGCTTCGTGCTTTGGAGAAAGCCGACTGACGCAAAACAGACTCTAGTTTGAAGAAGCCGGAAGCTTGACGGTGAAGCGGGTGCCTTTCCCCCTGCTCTCCGCTGTGACCGTTCCGCCATGCGCTTCCACTAGATGCTTGACGATCGCAAGGCCAAGGCCGGTGCCACCCAGTTCTCGAGATCGGGCCTTATCCACTCTATAGAACCGCTCAAAAATGCGCGGCAGATCCGTCAGGGGAATGCCTATGCCCGTATCATCGATGTGCACGTCGATGTTGCCGCTCTGTTCTCCAAGCGTAATCGTGATAGCGCCCTGGTCCGGTGTATACTTGATGGCGTTGTCCAAGAGGTTCGAAAATATCTGTCCTAAGCGTTCTTCATCTCCCAGCACCGGTGGCACCGCTCCACCGTCGTTCAATACGATCTTATGTTGTTTGAGATGAATTTGATGGCTCAAGAGACCCAGCGTTCGATGGAGCAGGGGCACAAGCTCCACCGGGTGTTGTTGCAGTGGAATCTGGCCCGATTCTATTTTAGATAACAGCAGCAGGTCGGTAATAATTACATTCAAGCGGTCCGTATGGGTTTCAATAATCTCCAAAAATCGCTGCCGTTGCTGTAGATCCACCTTGGGGTCATCGCGCAGGGCCTCAACATACCCTTTAATGGCCGTAATCGGTGTACGCAACTCGTGAGAGACATTGGCGACGAAATCTTTGCGTACCTGTTCCAATCTTCGGAGTTCCGTAATATCGTGAAAGACCAGGACCAGCCCGGCCGCGCGATCCTGACCTTCGGCAAGACTCGAGGCATACACTTGGAAGATACGACCAGGTCCTGATCCAAGGCTGATCTCTGTCGTCTGGCCCCCGCCGGACAGGGCTTGGGATATAAACTCGTTCAGTTTCGGCTGCCGGACGACTTCCCAGTAACTCTGCCCGGTGAGCTCCGATCCTTGTCGTCCGATCATTCGCTCCATCGCCGGATTGGTGAGGCGTAACGTGCCATCCACCGTTAACACCATCACGCCTTCCTGCATCGCGATCAACGTCGCGGCCATTTTCGTGCGGTCCTGCTTCAGAGCCTCTATCTTCTCCTCAATCGAGCCCGCCATCTGATTGAGCGCGCGCGCCAGGTCAGACAACTCATCATTCGAGCCTGCAGCAATCCGCTGTTTAAATTCTCCCCCCACCATCCGCCTGGCAGCCTCAAGCATCCGCGCGAGAGGACGCGTAATGTGCCGCGCAAGAAGATAGCTAAGTCCGACCGAGAGCAGAAATGCCAGAGCCAACGCGAGACCCACGGACTTCCGCAAG
>JBBRRL010000297.1:0-4043 GCA_038200775.1 Nitrospirales bacterium | reverse complement strand
TGCTCCTGCTGGACGTGACCCCGCTTACGCTGGGAATCGAAACGATGGGCGGCGTCATGAGCAGTCTGATTCGCCGGAACACGACGATCCCGACAAGCGCCAAGGAGATGTTCACGACGTTCGTGGATGGTCAGACATCCGTAGACATCCACATCCTTCAAGGCGAGCGGGAACTCGCCAAGGACAATCGCAGTCTGGCGCGGTTCCAGTTAAAGATCCCTCCGCTTCCGGCCAGTGTCCCTCGCGTCGAAGTGACGTTCATGATCGATGCGAATGGCATTCTAAATGTGACCGCCCGAGATATTCGTGCCGGCGAGGCCCAGTCGATCGAGGTGAAACCCTCCTACGGCCTCGCGGACCAGGAAGTGGAGCGCATGATCCACGAATCCTATGTCTTTGCAAAGCACGACATCCAGGAACGGCAGCGGATCGAGGCGCTCAATGAATCGGAAAGTATTCTCCGGGCTACGGAGAAAGCCCTGGGGCGAGCAGCGGAAGCTCCTGGCTTAGTCACGCCGGATGAGCTCGAGACGATCAAACAATCCGTCGCAACATTGAAACGGGTTATGACCGAGGGAGATCATAAAAAGATCCGTCAGGCGATCGAAGAACTCAACAAAACCTCATACCCATTAGCCGAGCGATTGATGAATCACTCGCTGCAAGAAGCACTCAAAGACAAAAAGCTATCGCAGATCCCATAAGAACTCTGTACCTTGTCATTCTAAGCGCAGCGAAGAATCTAGACCCTTCACTCCGTTCTGGGTGACAAGAGAGATGAAAGGTACTGACATGGAGCTCAACTGGACCGATACTGAAGATATTGCCCTGCAATTAATGGAACGACATCCGGGGGTCGATCCGTTGACCGTCCGCTTTACAGACCTGCACAAATGGGTTAGTGAGATCCCCGACTTCGTCGGCCTGGCGGACAAATCAAATGAGAAAATTCTCGAGGCTATTCAAATGGCCTGGCATGAAGAATACAAAGACGCCGCCTCGTAAGCCATCTTAGCGAGACAAGCATGTTTATAGCTTGTCGAGGTTAAAAAAGTCGGAGGGGGAAGACTTCTCGCCGGCGTGTTGAGTGGGCTCAGTTCCTTTCACAAAGACCTCCACCATACCGGTAGTCGCACCGTCGGCCGCCAGTAATCCGGTGGCAGGATCGATCTTCGCGAAGACAATTCCGTCTGGAATGGTAAATGGGATCACAGGTAACGGTTCCAGCGCGACTTTGACGTAGTTCATCCAGATTGGCAAAGCTGTCTGGGACCCGGTTTCTTTTTCGCCTAAAGATCTGATGTCATCGAACCCGACCCACACCCCGGTCACGAGATTTGGCGCTCCTCCCACAAACCAAGCGTCTGTAAAATCGTTTGTCGTGCCTGTCTTCCCTGCCAGCGGCCGACCCATGCCACGCGCCGCCTGCGCCGTGCCTCGTTGAATAACGTCCTCCATCATGTTTGTCACAAGATAAGACGTCTCCTTGGAGAGAACCTGCCGCGGCTCCGGGAGGTGATTCTCCAGAAACTCCCCGTTCGGACCCACGACGGATTCAATGAGGTATGGTTCAAGGCTAAGACCCTGATTCACAAAAATGCCGTATGCCGCCGTCAATTCCTGCACGGTGACACCAGACGACCCGAGCGCCAAAGACAGGTCATGGGCCAGTGGTGACGTGATGCCCACCTTCTTGGCCAATTCCAGAACAGGGGGCACGCCGATTTTCTCCAACAGACGAACCGTCGCCGCATTGCGCGAATGGGCCAATGCCTCCCGCATGAAGATTTGGCCATAGAATTTTTGATCGTAATTTTCTGGACGCCAGATCATATCCGGATCATTTTCGTTGTAGACCACGCCCGAGTCGATCAGCGGGGTACCGGGTGAATAGCCTTTCTCGACTGCCGTTGCATAAATGATCGGCTTAAAGGCCGATCCAGGCTGCCGCCTGGAGAGCACTGTTCTGTTGTACTCGCTTCGCTTAAAGTCATAGCCCCCCACCATGGCTACGACGCCTCCGGTCCGGGGATCAAGTGACAACAACGCGCCTTCGACCTGCGGTGTTTGCTCAAGGCTGAATTGTGCAAGAGGAGTCCCCACCTTTTTTACTTTGACTTCGATGACATCGCCGATGCCCAATAATTCTCCGGGAGACTTTATCGTATCTTTGGCTTTGCCTGAGTCTGTTGTCCGAGGCTGACGTAGAGCCCACCCAAGGTCATCAAAGGGGATTTTCCCTGGTACCCCTTGCGCCGTCACGATGATGCCATCTCGGACAATCTTCGTCACAACACCCTCAACCACTTCTCCCTGGCGAAGGAGGCCAACCGCCATGGCGCCTGTGGACTCGGTTTGGATGTCGGCACTGTGCCCACGACGTAACGGGCCCCGGTAACCCTGTCGCTTATCGAGCTGTCGCAGCCCCTCCTGGAGGGCCGCGGTCGCGGCAATCTGAGCCGGACGGGACAGAGTCGTATAGACTTGGAGCCCGCCTTTGTACACCATTGTCTCCCCGTAGTCCGCAACCAGGCGTTGACGGACACGTTCCACAAAATACGGGGCGATATCATCACGATATAAGGGCCGGAACGACAAAGACTCAGCGCCGGCCTGCTCTGCCTGTTTAGGGGTAATAAACCGCTCGTCGGCCAATCGCTTGAGAACCACGCTCTGCCGTCGCTTGGCAGCCTGATAATGATTGTACGGTGAATAATCCGACGGCGCCTTAGGAAGTCCAGCGAGAAAGGCAGACTCGGCCAATGTCAATTGCCCGACGTCCTTGTTGAAATACGTCTGCGCGGCAGACTGCACGCCATAGGCTCCATGGCCGAAGTAAATCTGGTTCAGGTAGAGCTCCAGAATCTGCTCCTTCCCTATGACTTGTTCGATCTTGAGAGCGAGCAGGGCTTCCCGGACTTTGCGCTCGAAATCACGTTTTGGAGAAAGAAACAGCGACCGGGCCAACTGTTGCGTAATGGTGCTGGCGCCCTGCCGTATTCTTCCTGAGATAAGGTTGGTCAGCATCGCGCGGCCAATACCGACAAAATCAATGCCTCGGTGTTCAAAGAACCGGGAGTCTTCGGTGGCGATCACTGCATTCACCAGTGTGCGGGGGATCTTTGCAAGTGGAACAAGAATCCGGCGCTCGACGAAGAATTGTCCGATGACTTGCTTATCCACGGAATAGACACGGGTGACCAGGCTGGGCTGGTACTCATGCAAGCCTGTGATAGGCGGAAGGTCTCGGAGAAGGTACCATACCGTCCCCGCGACCACGCCTCCACCCAGGCCGACGACAATGACAGTGGTGATGAAGAGGGTCTTGAGGAATACGCGCATTCTGGCTTTTCATATGATACCCTGCCCCTCAGGCAATCACAACCATCGCGACTCGTGTCTTCGCAAAAGCGCGTCTGGTCTGGCATTTCCAGTACTGCGGCTTTTATCTCAGGGATTTGTATGGTAGTCTAAGGCGCCAGGTCGTCCGCCGCCCGGCGGACGGCTTTTTTTATGACCAGAGACTTACACTAGATGATGAGACGGACGGATCTCCGCAACATTGCGATCATCGCACACGTGGACCATGGGAAGACGACTCTTGTAGACGCCCTCCTGCGGCAGACCAGCGCTCATCGAAATATCACCGGCATGGGCGAGCGCATATTGGATTCGATGGACCAGGAACGCGAACGGGGTATAACTATCAAGGCCAAGAACGCCAGTGTTCTCTACAACGGCGTCAAGATTAATATCGTGGATACTCCCGGGCATGCCGACTTCGGTGGCGAGGTAGAGCGCACGCTTCGGATGGTCGATGGGGTGCTCCTCCTGGTAGATGCGAAAGAAGGACCAATGCCGCAGACGACTTTTGTGCTGCGAAAAGCGCTTTCACTGGGGCATAAGGCGGTCGTCGTGATCAACAAGGTTGACCGCCACGATGCGCAAATTGAAGACGTTGTGAATCGCACGTTCGACTTGTTTGCGCACCTGGGCGCGACCGATGTGCAACTTGATTTCCCCATTGTCTATACGTCCGCCTT
>JBBRRL010000296.1:0-4044 GCA_038200775.1 Nitrospirales bacterium | reverse complement strand
CAGAACTCACGAAAGATGAAAGCGGACAAGCCGGGAACCTCCCGGTTGGAGGTTTCCAACATGATGCAGAAGACCGAAGGGTTAATAGGATACCCGAAGGTGTAGGCCTTGATCTGGCCTGAGACCTCGGCCACGAGGCCGACCAAACCCAGCTGTGTCGCCTGACGAAGCGCAATCCGGTGGGCCAACACAGCATCCTCGGCCAACTGGCGTGGGTAACTGCTTCCCTCTTCCTCATTGACTCCCGATCGCCAGTTGTTAAATAGACCGATGCAGTCGCCAAAGTCAGTGTCCCGGTACGAGCGGACGCCCGGTGCCGCTTGCTTTGCGCACTGATTGTACGCCGCGCGCTGGCTCTTGTATCGGTTTCCCTTGAGACCGACAAGATCGTCCCGTAGATAGACATAGTCTCCCGCCTTGGCCCTGGTGTGATATCCCAGGCTTTCGCATCGCTGAGCAAGGTCAAAGGGGACGTTCTCAATACGTGAGACACCAGACCCGAAGTTACGTTCGTCCAACACGTCGAAAACCTGGTCCATCACTTCCACCGCCTCAGGCCCTAACGGGGGCAATGCAAGGAATGTGCCGTCGGGGTTCGTGGCGAAAAGACAGGTGTGGCCTCCGAGGCTGGCCCATTCATACGTGAACAGTTCGTGCCAAATAAAATGGTATGCGAACGAATACGATGCCAGCGGGTAGTCCTCGGCGCGATTGGCGAGGAGAAACTGCTCAAACCATCCACGATCGGCCAGGGTGAAGGGATGAAGAAGGGGACCAGGCAAAAGAGCGCTAGCCACTGTGGGGGCCGGGGGTCCTTAGCCCTTGGGTGATCAACTCCAATGTTCTTATTATCCTAACATCTTCTTGGAAGGCGCCGATCAATTGAGGATTGAATAAAAACGTGCGGGCCACTTCCTGGCTCTCCAGCAGGGATAGAATCCTGTCCAGGTACGCATTCGGCTCCGGCATCCCCAATTTATCCACGATGAACGGGCACTTTGTGTCCCACCCGGCCACCACTCCCGCATGTCCCCGATCCCACATCACGGCTACGGGATACAACCGGCAGTCCAAAGGCCGGCTTTCATAAATACCGCACCGGCCGGTGGCATGATCAAAAGCCGGACACTGGTATCCATCTCCGTTCCCGGCATCGGGCACGAGGCTGATCTTTGAGCCCGCATGATCCACAAACGCATCTGGCGGCACACATGCCGAGATGGCCGCCCGTATTTCCTCTCGCGTGAAGTACGGGCGAAGAGCGCTGTCCTTCTCGGGGAAACGACAGCAAACATCGCAGATCGCACAGACCGTCCCGGGGACAATTTGCTCAACGACAGGAAGCTCTTTTCGGAACGGCGCAGTCACTCTAAAGTATTCTACCGTAGCGCTCATGTTGATTCTAGTCGGCCTTGTTCCTGACAGAGCCTCATGCTAAACTTTTCCGAGGTCACGGGTCTTAGATGACGGAGATGACATTGAACACTAGGGCTGGAAACCTGGTATCGGGGTCTATTTTCACCCACTTCATCGTGGCCGCTTAGGGCATCTCACACCAGAGATGAACCCTCCAACGACAGTTGCCGGTCCCCTATCCGCCGGCCTATATCCGGAAGCCCCCCGCGAGCACAGCCGCGCTATCAGCGCACGCCTTTCAGCGGCAGGCCTGGACAGCGGTGCGACGTGGCGCATTTCGCCGGTTCCATTTTTGCTCTCCCTTGAAACTTTCGCAGCGATTGAGCGCCTGGGGTCCCATCTTCTTCACTTCAATCGAGCCCTGAACCGCTTGTATTACGACAGCGTTCGTGGCGCACAACCCGCGTGGGTCGCGGCGTATCTGGACCAGGGCAAGCCGGAGGAGCTCGTGGCCCTTGCGCGCATGAATCGCTTTCGTGGCGAACTGCCTGGCGTGATTCGGCCTGACCTGCTCCTGACCGAGACCGGTCTGATGATAAGTGAACTGGACTCCGTCCCTGGCGGAATCGGAATCACGGGATGCATGAGCCAGATCTATAGCGACCTGGGCTGGCCAATCCTCGGCGGCCGCGACGGGATGATCGAGGGTTTTGCAGCAATGATCCGCAGTTTCGCGGGCGACCGGGAGGTCGTTTTGGCCATTGTGGTCTCCGAAGAAGCAAGGGACTACCGCCCGGAGATGGCCTGGCTCGCGGGCCAACTGAGCGAAGCGGGTCTTTCCGCCCATCTCCTCGATCCTAAGGAGGTGCTCTTTACCGAAGATAGTTTGCGCCTACCTGCGGGGGAGACAGTATCCGTGCTGTACCGATTCTTTGAGCTGTTTGACCTCAAGAACATCCCCAAAGTGGAGCTGTTCTTCTATGCTGCGAAAAAGGGACGTGTCAAAATCACCCCGCCGGCAAAGCCCTGGCTCGAAGAAAAAATGGCCTTTGCCTTGCTCCACCACCCGGTCCTCGAAGCATTCTGGAGAGAAACACTTGATGGCGAGACTCTGTCTACCCTGTCCAGCCTGATGCCGAGAACCTGGATTCTCGATCCTCGTCCCGTACCGCCCCATGCCGTCATTACAGGACTTTTGCCGGGCGGCACGCCGCTGTCCAATTTTCTAGAGTTGGCCGGACTCAGTCAAAAAGAGCGGCGGTTCGTCATCAAGCCCTCGGGCTTCTCGGAACTGGCCTGGGGCTCCAGGGGCGTTTCAGTAGGACACGACATGGCGCAGCCGCAATGGGGTGAAACCCTAGAGCGAGCGCTTGCCGCATTTCCCACTTCGCCTTACATTCTTCAGGAATTTCGAAAAGCTAGACGGGTGCCGGCTGAGTACCATGATCCCATCACCGATGAAATCATCAAGATGCCCGGCCGCGTACGGCTCTCCCCGTACTATTTCGTTGCGGGCGATGAGGCGCACTTAGGCGGGATTCTCGCAACGGTCGTCCCCCTCGATAAAAAACTCATTCACGGCATGACGGATGCGATCATGGCCCCATGCTCGCTCGGCAGCAATGCCCTGCCGGCGGAAAGAGAAGAGACCTCATGACGCTCTATCACGTCAACTGGTGCCCGGAATGCCAAGTCGTTCGTGCCAAGCTCGACAAGCTGGCGGTCAAGTATGAGAGCGTGACCGTGCCCGACCGGCAGCCACAGCGCGCGCTGGTATTCGAGGTCTCCGGCCAATATTATGTGCCTGTCCTCAAGGATGGAGAGACGGTCCTGACAGAAACGGACGACATCATCTCGTATCTGGAATCCAACTACGGAAAGAAACCCGGACAACCTTAACGTAGGTTTTATTTATAGGATGGGAGGACGACACGACATGGAGACCTGGCAGGGCACGCTCGCAGCGAGCGTGACAAAACCCGAGGACTTAGCCAAACGGTTGGACATTGACCCGGAGGCGATAAGGGACGTCGTCGCAGAGTATCCGATGCGCATTACCCCCATGTGGATGAAGCTCATCAAGGAGAAGGGCGACGCGATTTGGCGCCAAGTGGTCCCGGAGCCAGAGGAAATGACCGACGACAGCATGGACGATCCTCTGCACGAAGACCTCGATAGTCCCGTGCCTCATCTTGTCCATCGCTATCCAGACAGGGTCTTGTTCATGGTTACCAATCAGTGTCCGATCTACTGCCGGTTCTGCACCCGAAAGCGCCTGGTAGGCAAGCCTGGTTTTCTGAAGAAGGGCGAATTAGACCGGGTCGTGGAATATTTGAAGGCCCATACGGAGGTGCGGGACATTATCCTGTCCGGCGGCGACCCTCTCCTGCTGCCCGATCCTCTATTAGAGCGGATACTCAAGGCGCTCAGGACCATCCCGCATCTAGAGTTGATCCGTATCGGAAGCCGCGTGCCGGGAAGTCTTCCGGACCGCGTGACTGATGAGCTGTGCGCCATGCTCAAGAAGTATCATCCGATCTACATGAACCTGCATTTCAACCATCCGGATGAGTTGACACCAGAAGTCAAAGCAGCCTGCGGGCGATTGGCAGATGCCGGGATCCCGCTGGGAGCGCAAACGGTCCTCTTAAAGGGCGTAAATGATGACCCAGCCATCATGATGCGCCT
>JBBRRL010000295.1:0-4067 GCA_038200775.1 Nitrospirales bacterium | reverse complement strand
GTGCAGCGAGCCCGTAATATTGGGCGGGGGCATCACGATGCAGTAGGAGAGACCTTTACCTGTGAGATCAGCGGTAAAGTATCCTCGCTCGAGCCAAAACTGATACCAGCGCGATTCAACTTGCTTCGGATCGTAGGATTTTTCCACAGCGACGATATCCTAGCATGGGCCAAGGGAAAAGGGATGCGTCTTGGCGCATCCCCGGCCACGGGAAGAAGAGCTCGTCATGGGTGAAGGAGTTTGTCTTGGCAAACTCCAGGGCGGGCGGGTGCGATGGCGAGCTCGGGGAGGGCGGTGTAATGGAGGGCGCGAAGGTCAAGGAAATCTGTTAAGGGGCAAGGCCACCGTCTTGGCGGGGGCCAGGGCCACGGAAAAAGGACGTGACCTACGGGAGAAGAGGCTGTCTTGGCAGCCTGGGGATGGGCGGGTGCGATAGCGTTCAGGGAAGGGTGGGTGTAGTGCTGGGTTGTAATGAGATTCAGGGCAGGCTGGATGCTATCAGGGAAAAGATGCACTGGACTGCAAACAAACTATCCCCGGCGGCCTTTAATAATCATCAGGCCACGGGAAAAACGAACTCGTCTTGGCGAGTTCGGGGTTGGGCTGGGTGTAATGGCGAGCAAGCTTTGTTTAGAGGTCAGTCGTCTGCGCTGAGGCGCGCAATCTCTTTCCGAACTTCGATCTCTGCTTGAGCGGGCACGATTTCCCAGGCGATTTTTTCGATCACTCTGGCTCCGCTAGAGCTCAGGAATTTCTGAAGTTCGGGCTGCACTGCATTCGTAACGAGGCGCTCGATGATAGGTTCGAGAAGTTCTGGCAGAGCCTGGTGGGTCGCTTTTTCAACCGACTCTTTGATCATTGCTTCCTGGTCGACCACCAGTCTGGGAAGTTCCGCGGCGACCAACTGGGGAACGGATTCGGGGAGCAGATTTTTAACGGATTGCTCGACCAGAGACGGCAAAAGGCTCTCGAGTCTGTCCTCAATGACCTTGCGCGCGATTCCTTCCACGATGCCGCTGATGGCAAGTGTCAAGGCTTTGATATCTTTCTCGTCAATACTTAAATCGTCAGGAACGCCGTTGGCATCCATGGCAGTGAGCACATGACTCTCTGATAGACTGATATCACGGCCCGAATGCGAGGACATACGGCTCGTTTCCTTACGTGGAGTTGACCTTACCCGCGAATATCATTAGGGAAACGCTAGCAGAGGAGCCGTTCTTTGTCAAGGTTTCTCATTGACAACACCCGGGCGACAATGGACACTTTACTGTCGGCGATAGAGTTCTGAGAGGAGGACTAGAATGAAAAGGGTTGTCGTGCCGATCGCGGCGGGGTTTGAGGAAATTGAGACCATCACCATCGTCGACATCCTACGCCGTGCGGGCGTCGCGGTCAGCCTCGCAAGTGTCGAGGAAGGTTCGCCGCCGGCCGCGCTCGAGGGCCGGTCAGGCATCAAGGTCGTGGCAGATCGGGTTCTTTCCGAGGTACAGATATCGGACTTCGATATGATTGTCTTGCCAGGAGGGTTAAAAGGCGCGCAGACGCTGCAAAAGGACCGGCATGTTGCTCGCTTGTTGAAAGATTCTCAACGGTCTGACCCTTCTCGCTATTTTATCGGGGCAATTTGTGCCGCCCCGATCGTTTTGGCTGCCAATAACATGATTGCCGGACGGCGGTTGACGAGTCATCCTTCGGTCAAAAACCAGCTTGATGGCGCGATTTATGACGAAGGCCGTGTGGTGGTTGATGGAAACCTGGTGACAAGTCGAGGCCCCGGCACGGCGATGGAATTTGCCCTGACCTTGGTGAAGCTTCTGGAGGGCGAAGAAAAGATGCAGGAGGTCAAAGAGGCAGTTCTGGCTGTAGCCTGAATCATTGTTGCACCTGCCCGCCCTGGAATCCGCCAAGACAGATTCCTTTGTCAATTACACCCGCCCACCCCGGTGCTGCCGAGACAGCGCCTTGTCCCGTAGGTCGCGTCCTTCCCGTGGCCCCCGAACTCGCCATTGCACCCACTAACCCTGAACTCGGCCAAGACCGACTTCTTTGCCCCTGAAGTCTTTTCGACCCCTTGCACCTGAAGGCAAGGGGTACCCCGGACCGACTTCTTTGCCCCGAGTCCGTTTTTCCCGTTACACCCTCCCAGCCCCCGAGCGCGCCAAGACGCGCTCGTCTTCCCGGGGGCCTGATGATTATTCAAGGCCGCCGGGGAAAGATTCTCTCCTTATGCAGTTGAATCTTCACCTCACACGCCCCCCTGAAGTGCTGCGGGTCGTGGCGTTCACTGTCGGAATCCGAAATCGCCACGGCCTTGCGGCCCAGTCTCCCGCATAGTCGACATTGATCCGCGGGTAGGCGCCGATCTGTGACTTACGGACTCGCTCGCGGCGATCTTCGACCCAAAGTTCTTGCCCCGTCGAGAGCTCATGGTAATTCAGGCTGAGATCGATCTCATAGGACCGGCAGACTCGCCCGGGTCCGTCTATCAATCCCGTCTCATCCTCAATGGCTCGAATCAACACAGCGGCAGGAAAGTCAAGCCGCTCGGTGACCACGTTCAAGCAATAGTACATCCCATAGATCAAATAAACATAGGCCCGGCCCGGCAAGCCGAATAAAACCTCTGTGCGCTTGGTGCGCCCCTTCGACGCATGACAGGCAAGATCCTGCTGGCCGACGTACGCTTCTACCTCGATCACGCGTCCTGCCCGAATCCCATTGGGGAGCTCTCGCACGAGATATTTCCCCAAGAGCTCCTGCGCCACCAGAACAGTTTGCCTTGCGTAGAAGGCCGTCGGAAGAATTTTGCTGACAGATGGACGATTGCGGCTGAATGTCATGTGGCCCGAGATCAGTGTGAATCGGTGTCCACGAGGACGCCGGTATCCGAAAGGCAGGCACTGACCCATGCCTGAATATCGTGGGTTTCAACATATCGTCGCATTGCCCGCATCCGCACCTTTCGCTCCTCAAGAGGCATCTCTAGGCCCTGTTTCATGGATTCAGCGAGGAGCTCGGGATCATAAGGATTGATGATAAAGGCCTCCGTCAGCTCCTCAGAGGCGCCCGCCATCTGACTGACCAGAAGCACGCCGGATTCGTCGACCTGGGAGGCGACGTATTCCTTGGCGACGAGATTCATCCCATCATACACGGAACTGACCAGCGCTATATCGGCCATGCGGTAGTAGGCGACAAGTTTATCGAAGTCGATCCGGCCTTCCCGGTACTCGATCGGACGCCATCCCGGTGTTTTGTGCAGGGCATTGATCTCCGAGGCGGTCTGGCGTATCAATTCACGATAGCGACGATAGGCGTCGACCTCTCCTCGGGTAGGAATCGCGATCTGGACAAACGTGAACCGGCCGCGGTATTCGGGATAGCGCGTAAAAAATGTATCGAGGGCCCAAAGGCGCTTCAACAGTCCTTTGGTATAATCGAGGCGGTCGACCCCCAGCCCCATTCGAATTCCGGCACGAATACCGAAGGCGCGCTTTGCATGCCTCATAGCTCGCGCTACTTGTGGGGTACGAGCCCGTTCGGAAAATAAGCGGAAGTCCACACTAATGGGACGCGCGGCCAGGCGCGTACCGTGACCGTTGTACACAATGAGCTCGTCGGCCGTTGATGCTTCGATCTTAAGAAATTGGCGGGCGCACTCTGCGAAGGAATGTACGTACCCCGCCGTCTGAAATGCCAGACGATCAGCGGCCATCAATCCATCGAGCAGCTCGCGGCGCTCCGGTACAATACGAAAGACATCAGGCCCGGGCCATGGTATGTGCCAGAAGAGCGAAACCTCTATATCCGGCCGGGCATCCTTGAGATAACGAGGCAACAACGCGAGCTGATAATCATGAACCCATACCGGACCGGGATGCTGTTCGAGCTCTGCAAGTACAGCGTCTGCGAATCTCCGGTTCAAATTTTGGTACGCTTCCCAAAACGCCTTACGATAGGCGATCCGATCCAGTGTGATATGACACAACGGCCACAGCACCTCATTCGCATAGCCAAGATAGCCGCCTTTGATCTCTTCGGGAGAGAGCCAGACGCGCCGCATG
>JBBRRL010000294.1:0-4069 GCA_038200775.1 Nitrospirales bacterium | reverse complement strand
GAAGATCGCTCCACAGTTCATTGCTGACAATCCAATGGACGCTGTTGTCTTTGAACCCAGAGAGGTGCTGGACATCGGCCTGTATCGCGCACACCTGCGACCGGTGAGTTTGCAAGTCTGGATGGGCCAATGCCACACGCAGAATGTCCAAGTTTTTGTCTATCAAGAAGTACCGGACGCGGCTGTATAGACCACCGGGCGTATCCAAGGTTTTCAGATGCGAAAGAAAACAGGCCGCGAGATTGCCGTTTCCAGCGCCCCATTCCTGAATCACAAGCGTCGCAGATGTATCTTGGCTCCGGTAGTCCGTATAAAACTGGTCTGCCAGGGCATGCGCGAGCCGGTAGTCACCACTCGCCAAGGTCTGGGAGTAGTCCGGGAAACGCTCGCCCTGCAACCCATAGAACAGAGTATTCAGGTGAGCCTGCCACTGATCAACAGGCTTAAACTCACCGAGACACTGCGGGGGAGTTTCTTCCTTCTGGGTGACGGGCGGCAGGCTCATGGCGGCGGGATTCTAACAAAACATGTTTACCAAGACAACCAAAGGGAATATCATTGATTTCCGCGGACGAGTTTGTGAGATACTTCCTCAACTGGAGCACTCTATGACGGATTCGGCACCGTGGCTCACGGTGGTTATCCCCATATTTAATGAGCGCGACAATCTGCACCCTCTGACCGCCCAGACCCTGAAGGCACTGACCGGCCAGGTGGCATCCTTTGAACTGATCTACGTCGACGATGGAAGCAATGATGGAAGCAGTGGCCTTCTCGATCAGCTCGCCGAACATCATCCAGAAGTTCGCGTCATACATTTTGATCATAATTACGGGCAAACCGCCGCCTTCGATGCCGGCTTTCGGCATGCGCGAGGTGACGTCATTGCAACTCTTGACGGGGATCTGCAATTCGATCCGGCCGACATTCTGCAGCTTTTGCCCCTTGCTGAGCGTTATGATCTGATCTGTGGATGGCGACGTGATCGCCACGACACCTTTGTCAAACGCCTGTCTTCCCGACTCGCAAATTTCATTCGTAACGTCATCACTCGCGATGGCGTCCATGACACGGGGTGCTCGCTGAAAGTCTTCCGCCGTGCAGTGATCGAGCGCCTGGCGCTTTTCGAAGGCATGCACCGGTTTTTCCCCGCCCTGGCGCGAATGCATGGATTTAGCATTACCGAGATCCCTGTGCAGCATTATCCACGGGCTCACGGCCAGTCGAAGTACGGCATCGGGAATCGAGTCTTCAAAAGCCTCTACGACTTGATCGCGGTCATGTGGATGCAGAAGCGGTGCCTGCGGTACGATTACGGCAAACGCAATGAGCGGAGCTGAAACGGTATGGGTGATTGTCGGCTTCCTTGGGCAAGGTTTGTTTTTTATGCGGTGGGTCATGCAATGGTTGAAATCCGAGCGCGAGGGCGCGAGCACGATCCCGCTCGGCTTTTGGTACCTGAGCCTTGTCGGTGGGCTGATCACCCTGGCTTATGCAATATATCGGAGGGACCCGGTGTTTATGGCAGGTCAGAGCGTGGGGGCTGTGGTGTACGTTCGGAACCTTATGCTGATCCATCGCCAAAAAACGCACCTGCCGCTCGCCGGCAGGCCACATTCATCTTGTAGCCCACCCACTTAATGGGGCGACGCGCCCATCCCTTTATTCTTCTAATTCTGTGCGCTGTCCTATTCTTCTATGGGCTGGGGAATCTTGGGCTGACCGACCGCGATGAGGGCTCCAACGCTGAAGCGGCTCGTGAGATGCTGCAGAGCGGCGATTGGATGACCCCGGCCCTGAACGGGGCCCCTCGCTTTGCCAAACCAGCCATGATTTCTTGGCTGATCTCCGGCACCTATCGGCTGTTTGGAGTCAGCGAGTTTACCGCCCGCCTTCCGTCAGCTCTCTTTGCGACAGGCCTCATTCTCATGCAGTATTACTTTGCCAAGCGATTTCTGGGCCCCGTGATGGCCTTCCGCGCGACGCTCATCCTCTTATTGAGCTTTGAGATTCTTGCGATCGGCCGAATGGTCCTGACCGACATGGCCCTCATCTTCTTTACCACCCTGAGCATCTTCAGTTTCTTCCTCGCCTTTCATGGCCACGGCGCCGCCAAGCGGTGGTACTGGATGTTCTACATTGCGATGGCGCTGGCCACGCTCACAAAAGGTCCCGTCGGTGTGCTCGTCCCTCTGCTCGCGGTCATTCCCTATCTTGTGTTCACCAGGCGATGGGGCTCGCCCCGTCAATTCTTAAAGGAAGGCCATCCTCTGGCCGGCACCGCGGTTTTTCTCGCCATCGCCGCTCCCTGGTACATCGCCATGTTTGCCCTGCACGGCTCTGCGTATCTTGAATCGGCCCAAGGCGACACGATTACCCGGTTCTTTTCGGTGATCGGAGGACATGGAGGCACGCTGCTGTTCTATATTCCAATCCTTTTCGTAGGTTTCTTTCCATGGAGCGGTTACCTGCCCGCAGCCCTCATTGCAACCCTACGGACCCACGGAAAAGATGCGGTCACGGAAGCCCAGGCACTCGCGGTACTTTGCGCAGTGTGGATCTTGGCCGTCTTTGTGTTTTTTACGGTTTCCTCGACGCGGCTACCACACTACATCGCGCCAATGTTTCCTGCCGCTGCACTTCTCGTTTCGATGTGGTGGGTACGGTTGCAGACAGATTCGGGGTGGATGGGGAAATTAACCCTGAGCCTGACTCTATTGCTTGGCGGCTTCCTCGGCCTGGCCTTCATCGGCGTGGACTGGGCCTATGATCATTTTATCAGTCAGATCACGCGTGAATTTCCCTCGGCGAATCAGATTGATCCCGGTTGGGCCCCTATGGCCATCGGTTTCTCGATCCTGGCTGGAACCGGCCTCTTTGCGTACGCAATGATGGAGCGGTCGCCTGCTTTTAGTTTTACCGTTGCGTCAATCATGATGGGGGCCGTGGCGGGTCTGGCGATCATGGTGATCCTGCCTCGTTTCAACACCTACTTTATTGCTCCGGAACAAGACCTCGCCGCAATTGCCGGTCTGAACCTGGAACCGAACGATACGCTGATCGCCTATGGACGGCCCAGGGCCAGTCTTCTCTTCTATGCCAAACGGGAATGCAGCATGGCCAGACCCTGCATCGAATTTATCAAACCCGGCGAGGAGCCGAAGATGGATCGCCTCTTGAAACGCTCAGGACAGATCATGATCGTCACACAGGATCGCTTGCGAAACAGTCTGCCGGGTGCTGCCTCCCGCTTCCCTGTCGCATTGAACCGACACGGCTATGTGTTGCTGGCCAAAAAGCCGACCTTCTGAGATGACGCTGCGCGTCGTCCTCATTTCCGCTTCTCTGGTGTCCCTTCTCCGTGTCGTGGACTCGACAGCCCTTTCACAGGAGCCAAGCGAGATCAGCCAGCTTGCGTCTGAGATTTCCGGCGATCGCCTCCTGGCATCTGTTCGAGCTTTGGCGGCCTTTGATGGCCGACAATCCGGGACCAAGGGCGGAGAATCGGCAGCAAATTATATCTCCGAGAGACTGCCAGAAGCAGCCCGTCAGACATTCCCGATTGAGACCGTTGTGGTCGCATCACCAGTCAAAGCTGACATCGAGTCCGGCGGGCTCGTGAAGCCCTTGCGAAATGGGGTCGATTTTCTGCCGATTTTAAACGGTGCCTCCGCACAGGTGTCCTGCCCGCTTGTCTTCGTCGGATACGGCATCGCTGATCCTAAAAACGGCTTTGACGAGTATCAGAATGTTTCCGTTACAGGCAAGATCGTGCTTTTCCTGCGGGGTCAGCCGAAAGGTTATCCGGGACGATTTTCGCATGGCGACAAAGAGCGTGCCGCGAAGGCGCACGGCGCGGTCGGCTACCTCACTGTAACTGGTCCTGTCCTGAGCGCCTATGAGCAACGGCGGGGGATGAGCACGCAACCCACGGCTTTCTATGGCGAGCGCGATTCTCCTTTGCCTGGTCTCTGGATTACGCCGGCCTTAGGGAACTTGCTGCTCAAGCCGATCTCCATTACCCTTGAGTTGTTCCAACAGGAATCACGCATCCGATCCAGCGAAATAG
>JBBRRL010000293.1:0-4073 GCA_038200775.1 Nitrospirales bacterium | reverse complement strand
TTGCCGGTTCCGCTCTCTCCGCTGATCAGCACCGTCGAATCCGTCGCGGCGATGTCCCGAGCGAGGGCCTTGATCTTTTGCAGCTCAGCGGACTGCCCCACAATATTGTCAAATCCAAACTGCCCCCGAAGTTCCTGGCTGAGCCCGCGGTTCTCCTGTTTTAGGCGGCGCATGTCGAGCGCCCGCTTGACGACGATTTTCAATTCTTCGTTGTCCACCGGCTTGCTGATATAGTCGAAGGCGCCTTTCTTGACGGCTTCCACGGCCGACTTCACCGTGCCAAAGCCCGTAATGATAATGACCGGCGTTTCCGGGCATTCCCTGACGACGTGGTCCAGCACATCCAAGCCGCCAGTTCCGCCCATTTGGAGATCCGTGAGCACCAAATCGATGCCGCCCTTGTCTATTGTTTTAATCCCGTGCTCTCCCGAATCGGCTAACACCAGACGGTACCCTTCAGAGCGAAGAACAAGATCCAAAATCCGTCGCATCCGCTCTTCGTCTTCAATGATCAGGATGGTTGATTCAGGCACGCCTCCTCCTTTTCCCGTCCGGCCCGAACCACTGCGGGGAACCGCAGAACAACCTGCGTTCCTCGACCCTCGGCGCTATCTATGAGCATCTGTCCTCCGTTGTTCTCAACCAACCTTTTCGCATTGGTCAAGCCCAATCCGGTTCCATATTCTTTGGTCGTAAAGAAGGGATCATAGATGTGGCTGAGATGTTCCGCGCTAATACCCGTACCAGTATCGATCACGCGCAACTCAATCATCGCCGGTCCGACGCTGGTGGGAGCCTCCTGCCCCAAGAGCCCCAGCGTGCCTCCAACGGGCATTGCCTCCGATGCATTGACCATGAGGTTGACCAATGCTTCCTTCACCTGATCTGGGTCCACGAATAACTCCGACGGGGTGCCGGAGACTTCAATCACTACGTCGATTCCTTCGGCCTTTCCAAGCGCGCGCCATTCGTGCACGGCGGCCTCAATCAAAACCTTCGCGAAAACCGGCCGCAGTTCGGGCGGCATCTGCCTTGCGAAGCGCAGGAAGTGATTGATCCGATTTGTGAGCCGGTCGACTTCGTCGATCACGTACTGCGCGACCTCGCGCTTGACCGAGTCCGGTTGGTGATCGTCCATCACCAGTTGCGCCGAACTCCGGACCACTCCTAAGGGGTTTTTAATATCATGCGCCAGGACCGCCAGCAACTGGCCGACCGAAGCGAGCTTTTCCTTGCGCAATAGCTCGCCTTCTTGATGGTGGATTTTCTTTAGACTCTCCTCCAAGGTCTCCGCCATCTGGTTAAACGCCGACGCCAAGGACTCCAGCTCATCGCCCGTGCGAATCACGACGCGGCGATTCGCGGTTTCGCGCAACCCCCGGTCGAAACGACCGGCGGAGGCGAGCTCGCTGACATCGCGCCGGATAGCGTCAGCCTGTTCCTGCAGCAGTACAATGGGCTTGACGATCAGGCGCCCGATATAGAATCCCAGAGACGCGAGTACGATCACCATTCCAAATCCGATCATCCCAACAACACGAAGTAAGGTGTACACCGGTGCATAGGTTTCGGCGGGATCTTGCCGGACAAATGCATACCACTGATTACCCCCCAGACTTGCCGCTGAGAGCAGGTGCGAAAACCGGATGGGTGCGTAACCGACGATGGAGTTATGCCCCCCATGGGCATCGTCCTCAGCGATGACCCATCCCGGTTTGGACCGCATGATCTGATGCATCAATGCATCGTTGATCAGATGTGCCTTAGGGGGCAACACCGGACAGATCAAGGGGGTCCCCTCGGTGTTGAGCAACATTCCGTGACCATGCTCCCCAACACGGATATCCATGATGGCCTTCATCAGATTGTCACGGTGCAGGACGAGGTTGACAACGCCGATGGCACGCGTCCCCTGCTCATTGAGCACCGGCACGGCAATGTCCAGAAGATACAGGCCGGGACTGTGTTCGTAAAAATCACTGATATACGTGCCCCCGGTCCCCGCGCCAAACGCCTGCTGCCACCATACATTCTCTCGATGGAGATACTCGACATCGGGAGACAGGCTGGCGACCAAGCCTCCGCGCTCATCCGTGAGTAGAATGTTTTGATAAATCCCCCTCCTGATATCGGCCCATGCTTGCAGATACTGCAGTGCTCCGCGATTTATAAATTCGGGGGCCGGTCCACCGCCGGCCCGGAATTTTTCCCAGTGCCTATTTCGTTCTTGTAACTGGCGCTGCAAGGCGGAGGACTCTGCGGCGTACGAAGCGTTGGCCGCATTCAACGACGCGCGTACGGTATGCGGAGCCGCGCCCAAATGCCGGGCGCCATCGATCTCATCATCCAGCATCATCTCGATTCGCCGGGCGGTCGCTGCAGCGATCTGCTGAAAGCTGTCACCGATGGCATTCTTGAGGGCTTGCGTACTGTAGAGATACGTCGCGAACAGCGCGACAATTCCGGGAGCGAATCCGACGATCAGAAGGGAGGCGACAAATTTTCTCTGAAGACCGCCTTGAGCCCAGCGCATGCCCATCGGCCAGACCTGCCCCAGCGCGGTGTGGCCGCTATCCCAAGACAGACGGCACCGCGCCACTATAGAGCAGCGCAAGGGGCATGGCAAGAGATCGGCGCGTGATCATTACTAGGCTCTGCCCAGATCTGAAGAGCGCGGCCGGCCACTCGCCCGACACTCTATGAGGCGTGATCTGCAGGGTCCGAAGGCGCAGGAAAGAGCTCCTGCAGGCGCTCAACCAGCGGACGTGCCGCGGGCGTGCTCTCCTGGGAAGGCTCGCTCGGAGGGTGGTCCCATAGTAGTTTAGTAATGCCGCACTCAATGAGCGCAGTCCGAATCACCGCGACCATCGCGTCGAGCGCATGTTCGTCTCCCTGCCGAAGATCCAACAGTCGTTCTTCTCGCGCGAGGGGAGGAGGCGTATCGTAGAGCATGGCCCAGCATCGGTTAAATATGCTTCGCCGTACGGCAGGGGGAACATTCAGCGTGTCAAGATCCGAGCTGCATAGGGCCAGCACCATGAGGACAAATTGCAGATCCGGAAGCCCTGGGTGGTGAATGTCGAGGGACTGCATACAGTTACTTAAGGATCGCCTCCAGGGCGCCTTTCTTGACAGGGCCGAGCGCGGTGACGGTGAGGTAGCGGTCGTCCAGTAAATCGCCGCTCAGCCGCCAGAGTTGTTCGGTCGAGACTCGGTCAATATCCGCGATAATCTCCTCACAGCTGATATTCCGCCCGAAGTACAGCTCATCCTTGGCTGCCTTGCCCATCCGACTGCTTGAGGTTTCAAGGCCCAGCATGAGATTCCCCTTGAGTTGCGATTTGGCGCGGTCAAGTTCCGCTCGCCCGACCGGGGTCTTTTTCAGTCGTCGCAGTTCCGAGAGCACCACCGCAAGAACCTTCGACGCCGCCTCGGGACGCGTGCCGGCATACACCGTAAACAGACCGCTGTCCACAAAGCACACCAGAGAGGAATGGATCGCATACGCCAGCGCGCGCTTTTCGCGCACTTCCTGAAACAGCCGCGAGCTGACACCGCCGCCCAAAATCGCATTGAGAAGGTACGCCGCGTACCGGTCCTTATCCGATTGCGATACTCCTTTTAGCCCCACGCAGAGATGGGCCTGCTCCAATGCCTTGGACCGCACATGGACGCCCCCGCCGATTCTGGGGGGAATGCGGGCGGGTGGACAGTGCTTTTCACCCATCTCGCCGCCAAAGGCAGCGGCAATCTGCTCGAGTACCGGTCCGCGCGAGAAGTTTCCAGCTACGGCAATCACAATCTGAGACGGGCGGTAAAACCGCGACCGGTAGGACAGCACTTTTTTTCGTTGAAGTCCCTGGATGGTCGCCACTTTCCCGAGAATGGGTCGGCCGAGCGGATGATCTTCCCAGAATCCCTGCGTGAACAGCTCGTGAACCAGATCGTCGGGGGTGTCCTCGACCATCTTGATCTCTTCGATCACGACCTTTTTCTCGCGTTCGATGTCTTCGGGAGTGAAGGCGGGATTGCGGACGATGTCGGACAGAATGTCGAGCGCCAGCGGCAGGTGC
>JBBRRL010000292.1:0-4092 GCA_038200775.1 Nitrospirales bacterium | reverse complement strand
GACCGCGCTTTCTTCCCCCGCCCGGTATATTGCTTTGATCACACCGAGCAACACGTCGATGCTGGGTTCAAACTGATTGTCGTAGCTTCTCGCAAAGTCCTCTGCTCGGTTGTTGAAGCCACGCAGGAATAAAAAGCCGAGGTCGATACCGACGGCATAGGCGCGTCCGCGCCCATATGTCTTCTGGGTGATTGCCACTGAGCCGTCTTCATAGGTCGCAAGCGGCGGCTGACGATTTTGGGAGTAACTATATGTGCCCAAGTTCTCTGGCCCCTTGAGGGGCTTCCCCACACGAATCGTGAGCTCCCTCGGATCGCTGAAAGACGCGAGCAACGGGTCTTTCGCGTTGAAGCTGACTTCAAAGTGCTCCCGCGATGGTAGGGCTTCGTGAAATCCGAATACCTCTTGCATGCCCCCACCCAGTACGTTAATACCGATGAGAATACCGCCCTTTGCGGGAAACTCCGCCAACGCCTTCAAGGCAGGTGCAGCGAGACGGCTTTCCGAGACTTCCGGGTAGACAAGCACCACCCCGTGTTCGAGCGCCTGTTTATAATCCTGCGTGATGACAAACGGCAAACCGATGGATTTAAAACCGTGGACCAGGCCCAACCAGTTCGACTGGGGATCCGTCAACAGCACGGCCAAGCGACTCTTGGAAGGTGTCCCATACGGCGGCACGGCCGTCGAATGAGGTTTCGTGACGACCGTAACTCCCTCGGGTCCTTTTACGCCGGCAAAGAGATAGGGCCGTCCTTGCGCCGTGTTGTAGCGGCTGAGCAAGCCGGGGATCAGGAACCATCCGATCAGCACAAGGGCGAGCACGACCAGGATGCGGGAAAGAAATTGTCTATTTGAAAACAGGCCCATCACACGACCTCGATGCTACCAGTGATATATCAAATTGATACTACCGCCACGACGGACGAATAGCGTTTCACGATCTTCGTAATAGAGGGACGCTTCACCAGACCACCGCGACGCGATCGGGAACATGATGCCGCCTTGAACGATCCGTGTGGTGACGCGCGTAAAATCCACCACGGAAAGAATCCGCTCGCCCGAGGTGCCGAATGATCCCTCCATATACAGTTGCAGTCGTTCCCGAGGACGCCACGTGAGTTGCGACGACAGCGTCATGGCGCCCGTGTCCGGGACGTAATACACCTTCTCAGTGAGCCAGACATCATAGGGCAGATAAATCGTGAGCCCCGGGATCAGGAGATCAATGTCCACGGATGTGAAACTCAGGTGCCGATAGCCCATGGACACTTCGAAGCGCGACATTGCCGGGTAGATCACGCCGAGTCCCTGGAACACTTCCGTACCCACACTCCAGTTCGGTGAGAACTTCGGATTCACTGCGCCGGAGGCTCCCACATACCCCCAAGCCTGTGACCACAGCGGGCTATAGAGCTCCCCCGACACCGGCGTATCGTGAAGACCGAGGCGATTGAGCGCCTCGACCCGCGCGACCAATGTCTGTTGCCCAATGGGCTTGGCGGCTTCCACGAGCCAGTCCCGCTCATCCGCGACCTGACCGCTGTACGTGTAATGACTGTAGCCAACCTTCAGATAGTCCCGGTAGGGTAGCTTTAGAATCTGCCCGGGAGGATTGACGGGCGCGCGCGGGCTTTCAATGGCGCTAGGTTCAGCTAGTTCGGACTTGACGGCTTCAATTTGTTTTTGCACCTCTGGATCTTTGGTCTTAACGTAGAGCCGCTCATACTGCGCCAGCGCTTGCCGAAGATCGCCGCTCCAGTACGAGACATCCGCAAGGCCTCGCTCTGCCTCCGTATTCGGCGCCTTGTCTAAGATCGCCTTGTACAGCCCTGTTGCCTCTCCCCAATGCTTCTGCCACGATCGGACTCGTGCTATTGCCAGCTGAGCATCCAAATCATCCGGATGTCGCGTGAGAATTCCTTGATACAGGACGACGGCCTCATCGTATCGTTCACGCGATGACAGCAGGCGAGCCAACGCCGCTCGTGCATCATCGTCGTCTGCTTGCTTTTTCAAATACGCCTGGTAGGCAGCGATGGCCTTGTCGTGTTGCCCCGATGCCTCCAATGCCTGCGCCTGTATCAGGGTATCCTGGGGCACACTCTCTACGGACGCCATTGTTTTTGGCGCTCCAAGTCCGATTACCAGACAAGCGGCAAACAGGATACTCAAAGTCATACGCGGTCCACGATTCATGGCTTTTTCTCCGCCAACGCCTGAAACCCCCTCGAGATCATGAACCAGCACTCCCGCCAGGTTTGTGTGCGGGCTTTCAATCCAACTCGGACTTGACGGCTTCAATTTGTTTTTGCACCTCTGGATCTTTGGTCTTAACGTAGAGCCGCTCATACTGCGCCAAGGCTTGCTGAAAATCGCCGCTCCAGTACGAGATATCGGCAAGGCCTCGCTCTGCCTCTATCGTATTCGGCGCTTCGTCCAAGATGGCCTTATACAGCCCCCGCCCCTCTCCCCAGCGCATCTGCCACGATCGGACTCGTGCTATTGCCAACCGAACATCCAAATCATCCGGATGTCGCGTGAGAATTCCTTCATACAGGACGACGGCCTCATCGTATCGTTCTCGCGACGACAGCAGGCGAGCCAACACCGCTCGTGCATCATCGTCGTCTGCTTGTTCTTTCAAATACGCCTCGTAGGCGGCGATTGCCTGGTCATGTTGTCCCGAGGCCTCCAACGCCTGCGCCTGTGTCGGGGCGTCCTGGGGCACGGGCTCTGCGGAAGTCGCTGCGCCTGCCGCTCCAAGTCCGCTTACGAGGCAGGCGGTAAACAGGATGCTTGCTGTCACACGCGGTCTACGATTCATGGCTTTTTCTCCGCCAACGCCTGAAACCCCTCGAGATCATGAATCAGTACTCCGGCCAGGCTGGCATGGGGCATCCCGCTGAGGGCCTCATCCCAGAACTTCAGCACGGCAGTTTGACTTTGGCCCGCGAAGCTCAATCTTTCGGGTGGGATCGTGATTCGGTGATGCACACGAAACCAGTCGGAACCGTCGCTCCCTACAGGCGGAATCCCAAAGGACACGTGCCGGGCGGGGCGATCCAGATAGGCATCAGCTAGATCACGTTTCGGTGTTCGTGTGAGTACGACGTGCCGTTCAAGAGGAAGAGGCCGCGTTTCTATCGCCAACCAAACCGGTACCCCTGCAAGATCTCCATACCGCAGACTGTCCTCAGCGATCTCCTGAAGCTCGCTCAGGTCCGTGCGGTAACTCATCACCGCCACTTCGTCCACCCGGTCCATCACCGAAAATGCGATTGGGCGTCCTCCTGCGGATTGCGAAGTGAACCAAAAGGGCATCACCATCGAGAAATATGTGCCGGACAAGACCTCCTTAATCGTATCCACCGTGTCCAGGTAGCGGGAGTAAGCCTCCTCGTCCATTGCCCAGCCCTCAATTAGATACGGTTCAAGGTCCAACTGGAGACCGTCCAGGCTCGGCCGGTCGACCAATTTGAGCAGTCGTTCGATCTTGCCGATCAAAGGCCCCGGATCCTCAGCCGCATTGGGGTCACCGTCCAGAGCAAAAGCCTCAATGTGAAGACCGTGGGCCATCTTCAGAAACCGGACATATGCTTCCCAGATCGTGTCTGGGTCACCTAGATCAGGCATTTGCACAATTATCCGCTGGCAGCCTAGCCGCAAACAGGAATCCAGAGTCGCCTCAGGGTCCTTCAAGGTCTCTCGGTATTTCCACACCCAATAACCACGCTTCGTATTTTGGGGGCGATCAGTTCCGGCATGTTCGACAGCGAGGCTTTGCAAGACGACATGAGCGTTTTGGGTCTCGGGAATCACCGAGACGGCAACCACGCGACGCAAGTCGAGTTGCCGGGCGGATGACCGTAGCGAGACTCGAAGATCAAATCGACCCTTTACACGTATCACTGGCACCGCGTCCTCGCTCCGATCCGCAGCTTCATCGATGAGGCTGAGGAGGAGAGGTGCCGTCGTTTCTCCGCGAAAATGGAGAGTGTCATACGAAAGCAAATCGCGCGGAGCATCTCCCTGGCGGAGCATCAAGACATGCCCGCAAAGGTTTTTAACCCCGGAAGTGATGTCGAGGAT
>JBBRRL010000291.1:0-4099 GCA_038200775.1 Nitrospirales bacterium | reverse complement strand
GTTGGAGTCGGTCCTTGACATACGTGTAAGACACTGCAAGGTCCGTTTCCTCACTCGGACGCCAGCCGAGCTTGCCGAAGAACCGCGAGATGCGAGCACCAGAGTCATCGCGAAAGCCATCTTCGGCTTCTCGGGAAAAGCTGCCGAAGTAATCGAACTTGCCGAGTGGACCGCCCGCGTCGATTGAATAGCGTTGACGAGCGAAGCTGCCGAATAGAACCCCGCCGGTGGCGTGCGCCTTGTCTCCGCCTCGTTTGGTGATAATGTTGATCACCCCGCCTAGGGCATTCTTGCCGAAGATTGCAGAGCCGCCAGGCAGAATCTCGATGCGTTCAATGGTCTCGATAGGGATCATATCGAAGTTGACGGTATTGAAATCAGGCTCGTTCACTCGCACGCCGTCGACAAATACACTAGTGACCGGGACCGGCTGGCCGTTAAAACCTCTCAAGTCCACAGTCTGTTGAAAGGCATTGCCGACGGCGTCATACGTGATGATCCCCGTGGCCTTTTCAATGGCCTCTTGAACTGTCTTTGCGCCTGCTCGTTGAATATCCTCAGACGTAACAACGGTTACCTTCGCGGGAATGGTGCGTGGATCGACGGGTTGTCCGGGCAAGCGGGTGCTCGTGACGACTACTTCGGGGAGGACTTCCGAACCAGATTCGGCGGCGAGTGTCGTAAGCGGTGGGAATACGAACAACAGCAGCAACAATGCCCTTGTGATAAGTGCAAACAATGACGTCATGACAAAACCTCCCTCGTGCTCGAAGGGCAGTTCGATATGGCCGACAATCGGGTTTCCTGACTTGCGGGTCGTTGTGCTCCTGCGCCTTCCCAGCTCCTACCTTCACCATCTCCGCCGACGCCCATTGGCTTTAGTCACAATGAGCTCGTGGAGGCGTGCGCGGCGGTGGCCAGTGGCCCTTCTGCAGAGCGCTCTCCGCTTACAGTGGCGGCACCGTGATGGACTTTCACCATCTTCCCCTGTGTATGTCGTCCTCTCTAGCTGGCTTCCTCCTAAAAAATGGTTGTCCGTGTATCCCTGTTGAGCGATCCGGCATGGGATACGAATGCCGGAAGGGTAATCCGTGGCGTGCCGGTTTGTGGATGCTCATCAATAAGCACCGCGCAGCCGTAGACAATACCCAAATGTTCGGCCGTTAAGACCGCTGCCGGAGATCCCGCATGGAAGACCCGGCCCTCATGCAAGAGCAGCAACCGATGGCAGTACTGGCTTGCCAGGTTCAGATCGTGCGAAACCACGACGATCGTGACGTTCTTATACAGATTTAGACTTTTCAATGTCGCGTAAATTTCAAGTTGATGCTTGATATCAAGAAAGGCCGTCGGCTCATCCAGCAGGAGAATGGGGGTTTGTTGCGCGAGTGCCCTGGCGATGATCGCGCGCTGACGCTCACCGCCCGACAACTGTTGAAAAGTCCGGTCCACCACCGGCTCCAGATCCATCTCTCGAATCGCGGCTCGAGCAATACGCAGGTCCTCCGGCGAGTCCCAGCCCCAGCCGTTCTGATGAACGAACCGACCCATAAGGACAACCTCGGCCACGGTGAAGGGAAAGAGCACATGATTCTCCTGCGGCACCACCGCCGCCTGTCGCGCAAGCGAGTGCGCATCGTGCTTCGCAAGATCCTGGCCTCGCAGGCTGATGCGGCCTATCTGGGGCTGCAGCAATCCAGCCATCAATTTGAGCAATGAGGTTTTCCCGGATCCGTTCGGCCCTATAATTCCCAAAATCTCCCCGGCCTGTACGTTCAAGCTGAATTCCTGAAGAACCCACTGATCCGAATAGCGGAACGAAACCTGGTCGAATTGATAGCACGTGTTCATCCCTCACCTATATGTCTGTGCCGTCGGGACATCAGCAGATAGATGAAAAAAGGCCCGCCGCATAGGGCCGTGATGACACCGACCGGCAACTCCGAGGGCGTTAAGAGGCTGCGGGCGATCGTATCCGCAATCGCGAGAAAGGTGCCGCCCACAAGAGCCGACGCGGGCAACACCAGCCGATGGTCCGGACCGAAGAGCATACGCACGGCATGCGGCACAATCATGCCGACAAAGCCGATCAAGCCGCTCACCGCCACAACCGCCCCGGTCAAAAGTGCCGAGGTAAAAAAAATCACGCGCTTGACGCGCTCCACTTTCAGTCCCAGCCCCTGAGCCGGCTCTTCACCGAGGGACAGCACATTGAGGTGCCGGGCCTGGCCGAACAACAGCACCATGCCCACCGTCACATAGCCGAGCAGAGCGAGCAAGCCCGTATATCCCAACGTCGCTAAGCTTCCCATGAGCCAAAAGAACAGACGGAAGGCGCTCGTGGAATCCGACAGTGACGTAATAAACAGGATCAGCGCAGAGAGCATGGCATTGATAATGACACCCGCGAGCAAGAGCGTCTGCACCGGGATCCGACCATCGGAGGCGGCCATGTGGTAGATGCCGACGATGGTAGCCGCGGCGCCGACGAACGCGAAGAGGTGAATAGCAGAGAACCCCCCGAGAGCCAAGGTGACTCCGGACTGGAGCGCAAGCGCGGCCCCGAGTGCCGCCCCACTCGAGATTCCGAGGATGTATGGATCAGCCAGCGGATTTCGCAGAAGAGCTTGTAAGGCGACACCGACAGTCGCGAGACTGGCGCCGACCAGAAAAGCCAAGATCAGACGTGGGAGCCGGACCTCCCAAAGGATAACGCCCAGGTTTACGCCGAAGTTGCTGGTCGGGATTTCAGCACCCAGCAGAAAAAATCGGAGAATATCGCCAAGCGCAATGCGTTCCGTCCCATACTGTAGGCAGATCAATACACCGAGCACGGAGCCAAAGGATAATGCCAGAATGATCTTTGTCCAGCGTCGCACAGTCAGCACGGGCAGGAGACTTTCAGCAGGAACCGCCGTGTTGAGAGAAATGTCCATCACTTGACGGCTGACGAGGATGGAAAGAGATCAGGATGAAGCAGTCGCGCGAGGACCTGGACTCCATCCATCACCCGGGGCCCGGGACGATTTACTAGCTCTGCCTTCACCTGATACAACCGGTCCTGTGACACGGCCGATACTCCCTTCCATTTTCTCCATCGCTGCTGTTCGGCCTCGGGAATGCCTTCAGTCGCGCCGACGGGGAAAATTATCACTTCCGGGTCCTTCCGAATCACTTCTTCAAGTGATACTTTAGGATATGCGGATGTCGCTCGGGCTGCGATGTTGTCCCCTCCGGCTGCTTGTATCATCTGGTGGATAAAGCTTGGCGGTCCCACGCTGATTAAGGGATCTGTATTCACGACATAGAACACACGAACGCGCCCAACAGACACCATTCGATGACGAATCTCAAGGAGCCGCTCACGTATACCATCAGCAGCGGCTCGCGCGTCTTTTTCATGCCCCACGAGACGGCCTACGGTATTGATGTGCCCCAGAATGTCCTCAATAGTTTTGGGCGCCAATAAAAAGACCGGCACCCCGAGTTGGTCGAGCTTCGCCAACGCATCGGGGCGAATAAAGTCCTGATTGCCGATCACCAGATCAGGCTTGAGCCCGAGAATGGCTTCGAGATTGGGAATGGACGAGCCGATTTTTGACTTGAATTTCGCTTGCGGCGGATAATCGCAGAATGTCGTCACTCCGACGATCTCGGTGTCCAATCCGACGGCAAACAGAATTTCAGTCACGCTTGGCGCCAAGGAGATGATCCGTCGCGCAGGTTTCGCCAGGTAGATTTTGCGGCCAAGATCATCGACGAAACTGCGATCTGCCAGGTTCGCCATGAACGGCATGCCTGTCAGAATCCCTGGTTGTCGTCGTCTCATCGCTCCTGACTTTCGCCCTTCTCCCGGAATGGGAAGATCATGACAATAAAAAATCCCCAAGGCCATAGAAAGGTCCTTGAGGATATTTGCCGGACTCTACCTCCGGCACCCTCACCTCCTCCCTAGCCACGAGGAGAGGCTGGCCTAGACCCGGGCAGGTCTTCTGGCTCGTGGTTCGTTCTACTCCTCACGCCTTCCCGGTGAAGACAGGTGCTTCAACCAGTGGCTTCCGGTGAGTTTCGTCCCCACTTACAGCGGCGGGTCCGCAGG
>JBBRRL010000290.1:0-4102 GCA_038200775.1 Nitrospirales bacterium | reverse complement strand
TTGCCGCCCCCGGGTCATTTGTCGCAGAAGAAGCGATATATGACGCAGCGCGGCTCCCGTACATTCCTCCCGAGCTCCGTGAAGGCCATGGTGAAATCGAGCTGGCGGAGACCGGACACCTACCGACGCTGGTTGAGGCCTCACAGGTTCAAGGCATCTTTCACACCCACACGCTCTACAGCGACGGCGCGGACACGGTATTAGACATGGCTGCGGCGGCGCGGGACCTTGGTTACCGGTATATCGGGATTTCCGATCACAGCCAGGCGGCGTTCTATGCGCGAGGCCTCAAGGAAGACCGGATTCTGGCGCAACGTGCGGAAATAGCGGCCGTGCAGAAAAAACTGCCGGAGATCGTCATCTTCAAGGGCATTGAAGCCGACATTCTTCCCGACGGCGCCATGGACTATTCTGACGAGCTCTTGGGGACCTTCGACTTTGTCATTGCATCGGTCCATAGCCGCTTCAACCTCTCCGAAGACGACCAGACTCGCAGGATCTGCCGCGCGCTTTCGAATCCGCATGTCACGATGCTCGGCCATGCCACCGGTCGGTTGTTGCTTTCTCGAGATGGGTACCGGGCAGACATGAAACAAGTGATTGACACTGCGGCAAAAAACGACAAGGTGATTGAGATCAACGCAAGCCCTCATCGTCTGGAACTAGACTGGCGGCTGTGCCGATACGCCAAGGCGAAAGGCGTGAAGTTCAGCATCAACCCGGATGCGCACAGTACCGAGGCACTGAAGACGGTTCCTTTGGGAGTGAATGTAGCGCGAAAAGGCGGATTATGCGCGCAGGATATCGTCAATACACTCCCTGCAGACGACATGGCGTCCTATTTAAGTTCACGACGTACGCTACCGGCGGTCTAGCGACAGGTTCGTCCCTTCGGGCCGTTTCATAGACGTGCGGAGAAGATTCAATCTCCTTTAATTGAAACAGGAACGAACGTAACGGTTATGGGTGCCATCGAGAAAATTTTAGAAGCGGGCCGCTGTTCGCCCTCTGCCGATAATTCCCAACCGTGGAAGCTGCGAATTCACGAGAATAAAATCGAAGTCGTCCATGACCTAACACGAAGCACCCGCACCGCCCTCTATAATATTGATGGTGTCTTCGACTTTATAGGGTTAGGAATGCTTGTTGAAAATATCGCTCAAGCCGCATCTTTTATGGGGTTCTCTACCGACATACAGGAATCGTCTCCCGGCAACCATGAGTTACGTCTGGCGGTAACGTTAACACCTTCATCGCTGGCCGGGTCATCTCCCTCTCTCTATGAGAGTATATCTAAGCGGGCAGCGGACAGGCGCAGCTATGAACGCAGACCCCTAAGCGCCGTCTTAAAGCGTTCGCTAGAGGCTCTGGTAAAACAGGCGGGACACATGCTTTATGTTGTCGAAGAAAAAAGGGAGATTGAGGCAGCGTCCGAGCGCTTAGGTTTGGGTGATCGTCTCTTCTGGGGGAATGCCCTCATGCGCGAGCATTTACTGTCGATGCTCCGGTTGGATGAGCGGATACCTTCAACCGATGGCCTGCCGTTGTATACATTGGGACTGGGCTCAACGGGACCACTTTTAGTGTATATCCTGGGATTGGCCAAGCGGTTCCCGGTGCTGTATCCCCTGCTTGGATTGGCAGTCTCGCAAGGAAGCCAAAAAACCATTCGCTCTTCGGGCGCGCTGTGCTTGCTCACGGCTCCAACCCATCCGGACCTTACCAAAAGCGCACTCGCGGGGGGACGAATATTTGAACGCCTGTGGCTCACGCTTGAAAGTCAGAATGTGCGACTCCAGCCTCTCTTCGCCCCGCTGGTTCTTATGACAAATGAGGAACGCGGGAGTGCGGGACTTTCACCGGAAGAGATCAAACAGGCCGCGCGCATCACGAATTTTTTCAAGGAAAAGTGGCCCTCCCTTCGTGAAAAGGAAAGAGCGATCGCGTTTTTCAGAGTCGGTTATTCAATCCTGCCCCCACTGCCTCCTTCTCCCAAGAGACCACTGTCGGCGCTTATGGTAGATTGAGGATCTTCGGGAGACGAGATTTCAAGGGAAGTAAAACTCTCGAAGTTCCGCTTTTTCGAGAGCTTGTTTTACCAACATATCGACATCGAGTGCTGTTTCCGCTCTTCGCACCTCATCAAGACTGGCATGCGTGGAAGGGTTGGTCGGCATAAACAGTTTACAGCAATCCTGATCCGGCTCAATGGAGGTCTCAAACGTTCCGATCTTCTGAGCCTGGTCGGTGATTTCGATCTTGTCCATCCCAATCAGCGGGCGCAAGAAAGGGAGGGTGGCGGCCTCATCCACCACACTAATATTGCCTGCGGTTTGAGACGCAACCTGCCCCAGGCTATCCCCGGTCAGGATCGCCCAGCATTTATTGGACAACGCCAGTTCCTCCGCGATTTTGACCATCAGCCTCCGATACAATACGACTCGCAAAGGCGGTGGCGCCGAGAGAACTACTTGACGCTGGATTTCCCCGAAGGCAACCAGATACACCCTCGAGTGGTACTGGTGTCGCGTGAGATGACGCGCAAGTTCTTCGGCCTTGTCTGCAGAGGCCCGGCTGACGAACGGATGACCGTGGAAGTGGATAAAGACGATTCGACAGCCGCGCTTCATCATGCGGTACGCGGCGACCGGCGAATCAATTCCCCCGGATAAGAGGCAGGCAACTTGACCCGACATGCCGACCGGCAGACCGCCGGCTCCCGCGAAACGCTCATGGTAGAAGTAGGCCTGGCCACCGACAATCTCAATGAAAATGTTGAGCTCAGGATCGCGCAGACGTACACTGGCGCCCGTGCGTTCCACGACGGCTGCTCCGACGATTCGATTGACCTCTGTCGATGTCAGTGGGTAAGTTTTCTCGGCGCGTTTGGTCGTGATGCGAAAGTTGTGAAACGGGAGGCCTTCTACAGACTCGCACACAGCCGTGCTCAAGGACTCAATATCGCTTGGAATGCATAGGGCCGGCGCGAAGTTGGCCAGGCCCAGAGTCTCGTCTAGCCTGCATTTGATCCCGGGCCACTGCGAGACCTCCTTTAGAGATAGCCGAATGCGTCCGCGCATGCTTTCTACCTGAAGCACGCCCAGTCCCTTGAGAGCGTGACGAAGGTTTCGCACGAGTCCGTCCACCAGAAGCGGCCGGTTCCGTCCCTTGAGCGCAAGCTCGTGATAATGGGCAATCACGTAATACATGGAGCGGCTGCCTCTATGCTGCCTGCCGTCAAAGAGGAGATGATGAACACCTCTTTTTCACGGAAGTCAGGATTGACGATGATTAGTGTATCGAGGACTCCAGGTAGCGCTCGCAGTCAATCGCTGCCATGCACCCGGACCCAGCCGCGGTGATCGCCTGGCGATACACTGGATCCTGTACATCACCCGCGGCGAAGACTCCCGGGACGCTCGTCTTGGTCCCGCCATGAGTCTTGATGTAACCCGCGAAATCCAGGTCCAGTTGACTCTCAAAAAGCCTCGTATTCGGGGAGTGGCCGATCGCGATGAAAACGCCGTCGGATCGTTTTGTACCGACAGCACCGGTCAGGAGGTCCTTGATCTGGACACCGATTACCAGAGGATCACCGAGAATATCGTCAACCACAGCGTTCCAGATAAAACTGATCTTCGGATTTCGGAAGGCCCGGTCCTGGAGAATTTTTGAGGCGCGAAGTGTATCCCGTCTGTGTATGACGGTCACCTGGCTGGCAAATTTCGTGAGGAACGTGGCCTCTTCCAAGGCGGTATCGCCGCCCCCAACGACCACCAATTCCTTGCCTTTGAAGAAGAAGCCGTCGCATGTGGCGCAGGTGGACACGCCATGTCCGAGCAGCCGACGCTCCGATGCCAACCCCAGCATGTTTGCGGTTGCGCCGGAGGCAATAATGAGAGTGCGGGTTTTGATGGACTGCTCGCCTTCGATCGAGACTGTCAACTGCGGATCCTTCAAATCGACGGCGCTCACGTTTCCATGAAGGAGCTCGGCGCCGAACCGTTCGGCCTGGGCCCGCATTTCTTGCATCAGCTCCGGGCCCATGATGGCATGCCGGAACCCAGGATAGTTCTCCACTTCTGTGGTGAGACTCAATTGG
>JBBRRL010000289.1:0-4108 GCA_038200775.1 Nitrospirales bacterium | reverse complement strand
GTCCTGGCCAACAAACTCGATGCGCGCATCAATGGCCTCGGTAAGCGTGACTGATTTCTCGTTGGTATAGAAATCTCCGCCCTTCATATGGGCAACGTGCGTCTTCGAGTCCGGGGACCAAGCTCCCATTTTGTGCGGGTGCTGTCTGGTGTGTTTCTTGACCGACACCGGGGCCCGGCGATCCGAATTGCCTTCACGCAGCACCGGGTTGACGGCGCTCCCTTTAATCCTGTCGTACCGCGCCTTGCTCTCCTTCTCGGCATCGGTCTTGGGATACTCGGGATAATCAGGAACCTTGTAGCCCTGGCTCTGCAATTCCTTGATGGCTGCCTGTATCTGGGGGATCGAGGCGCTGATGTTGGGGAGTTTGATGATATTGGCTTCCGGGGCCTTGGCGAGCGCCCCCAATTCGGCTAGATCATCAGATTGTTTTTGTTGCGGTGTCAGATGCTCAGGAAAGGCGGCGATAATTCGACCTGCCAGAGAAATGTCCCTTAATTCGACGGACACTCCGGCCGCCTTTGTAAAGGCGCTGACGATCGGGAGAAAGGAGTACGTTGCCAGCGCCGGCGCTTCATCAGTTTTCGTATAAAGAATTTTAGATGCTTGTGCTGTCATAGTGTATCCTCTTGTAAGTTCTTGTTAATTCAGTGCATTCAGCGCCGACCCAGCCTTGAACCAGCTCAGTTGCTGTTCGGTCAGGCTGTGGTTGGTCTCGATCGTTATATCCTTCCCGTCGGCCTTATGAATTATGACTTGGACCGGCTGGCCAGGCGCCAGGTTCTGCAAACCCTTCACGCTGATGCGGTCGCCCTGCTCGATCGAATCGTAGTCTTTAGAATTCGCGAAGGTCAGGGGCAAAATCCCCTGCTTTTTAAGATTTGTTTCGTGGATGCGCGCAAAGCTCTTCGTCAGAATCACTTTCACCCCAAGGAACCTGGGCGACATGGCCGCATGCTCCCGACTGCTCCCTTCGCCGTAGTTTTCATCCCCCACGACCACGGAGCCGACGCCCTTGGCCTTATACCGCCGGGCGATCTGTGCAATCGTCAACCCACTCTCTCCCGTCAGCACGTCGGTCCCCTTTCCAGGCTCGCTCGAGAAGGCGCTCGTCGCCCCCAGGAACATGTTGTCGCTGATCTTGTCCAAGTGGCCACGATATTTGAGCCACGGTCCCGCCGGCGAAATATGGTCGGTTGTGGTCTTTCCCTTGGTTTTAATGAGCAGGGGCAATTTTTCAAAGTCCCGACCGTCCCAGCGCGGGAAGGGCTGTAGCAATTGGAGCCGTTCGCTGTCCGCGGAAACCTCGACCTGAACTGATTCACCATTCTCAGACGGGGGGATAAATCCTTCCGCTCCCTTGGCAAAACCTTGAGGCGGCAGCTCTTCGCCCCGCGGAGCTTCAAATGCGATGGCCGTCCCGTCGGCGGCCTTGAGTGACCCATGGACTGGGTCAAAAGTGAGCTCGCCGGCAAATGCCAGAGCGGTCACGACCTCGGGGCTGGACAAAAACGAAAGCGTGTCACTGACGCCGTCGTTGCGGCCAGGGAAGTTTCTATTGTAGGAGCTGATGATGGAATCGGCGCGGCCCTTGACGGCGTCTCCACGCTTCCACTGGCCGATGCACGGGCCACAGGCATTGGCAAGCACCGTCCCACCCATCTCCTCAAAGGTCGCAAGGAACCCGTCCCGCTTCATCGTGTTATAGATCCGTTCTGAACCCGGTGTGACAAGAAAGGGCGTTTTGGCTTTCAGGCCCGCCTTCAAGCCCTGCCGGGCGATGTGAGCCGCACGACTGATGTCTTCGTACGAGGAGTTCGTGCAGCTTCCAATCAGAGCCGCCTTGAGCTGCACTGGATAACCCTTTTCTTTGGCCTCCGCCGCCATCTTTGAGACTGGCCTGGCGAGATCCGGCGTGTGCGGTCCTACGACATGGGGTTCCAGCTTCGACAGATCGATCTCGACAATCTCATCGAAATATTTTTCGGGCGTTTTCAAGACTTCCGGATCTGCGAACAGCAATTCGCGGTTTGACTCAGCTAGTTTCGCGATGTCGGCGCGATCAGTAATATTTAAATAGGCGACCATTTTTTCATCGAACGGAAAGATCGATGTGGTTGCGCCAAGCTCGGCACCCATGTTGGTAATCGTTCCTTTGCCGGTTGCACTGATCGTGCCGGCGCCCGGTCCGAAGTATTCCACAATCTTGTTGGTGCCACCTTTTACAGTGAGGAGCCCACATGTATAGAGAATGACATCCTTAGCCGACGCCCAGCCCTGGAGTTTTCCCGTGAGCTTGACCCCGATCAATTTGGGATGAAGCACTTCCCACGGTAATCCCGCCATGACCTCGCCGGCATCGGCGCCGCCGACCCCAATCGCCAACATTCCCAGACCGCCGCCATTCGGGGTGTGGGAATCTGTGCCAATGATCAAGCCACCCGGGAACGCGTAGTTTTCCAACACGACCTGATGGATGATGCCGGCACCGGGCTTCCAGAATCCGATCCCGTACTTCCTTGCAGAGGAAGAGAGAAAATTGTAGACCTCTTTATTTTCGTCGGTCGCGCGCGCAAGATCTTTTTCGGAACCGCTTTCCGCGCGGATTAAATGGTCGCAATGAATGGTGCTCGGGACCGCAACTGTTTTCTTTCCGGCCTGCATGAATTGAAGGATCGCCATTTGAGCGGTGGCATCCTGCATGGCGACCCGATCTGGTCGCAGCGCAAGCATGGCCGTGCCCCGATCCCATTTCTGGGTGTCGAAGTTATCGGCATGGGCCACCAAGATCTTCTCGGTCAAGGTGAGCGCGCGGCCGAATCTTTTGCGCGCCTTCTCTAGAAGGGGGGGCATCTTAGTATAGAGTTGTTTCGCTAGTTCAAGTGACATAGACTCTCGCTCCTTCTTTCTCTCGCCGCTTATTTCAGTGGCGGCACGTCTCTGCGCTTCGGGACCGCGTAGTTCACCAGATAATCAAACAGTCGAATCAAGCGGCTCTCCTGGCGTTTCTGGTCCGTCCAGTGGCCAATTAATCCGATCGTGCGGGAGAGAATAAAAAATCCGTTTAGGCTGTCGACAGGAAAACCAATGTCCACCAGGACCGCTGCCATGGTCCCGTCCACATTGAGAATCAAATTCTCCTTTTTCGCCGATGTCACCTTTTCAATGGCGAGCGCGAAGTCCAGGTGCGGTGTTGGGCGCCCCAATCCCTTAACATAGGAGACCAGTTCCTTCACGCGCTTATCCGGATTGCGAAGACTCTTGACCCGGTGGCCGATTCCCGGCACGGGGCCCACGTTCTTTTTCATATAGCCCAGGAAATCGTCGACTGACATGTTGTTGTTCACGGCATGCTTAAACCAACGGCCCGCGTCCGTCACGGCCCCGCCGAAGCGCGGCCCGATCATGATCAATCCTGCCGCGACCGCCTGCGACATGCCGATCCCGGCACAGGCCGCAATAATGGTCGCCAATGCCCCGCTCACACAGGGGCCATGATCGGCCGATAGCATGATGATCCGCTTAATAATTTCCGCTTCTTGCTGCGAGATCAACCGCTTGTCCCAAAGCAGACCGATGACATGGGGAATTTCATAGCCCTTATTGATCAGCTCGGAAGCCGGATACCCATCATACAGCGGCTCGTCGCCGCGATCATCGCTGATCGTGGTCTTCACCAGCGGAGCGACCATCACTTCGCCGGATTTCATGCTCTCTTCAACCGGCTTGGGAAGACGTGGAAGGTCTTCTGGCTGAAGGTCTGGGATCGTATGCACCTGGCCGCTTTTCACAAACGCTTCGTACATCGACTTGATTGCCGGACCCAACGCGCCGAAGGTTTCGGGAACGATCGCGCCGGCTTTCTTAAAGGCTTCGGCCTTGGATCGCGCCGATCCCTCGCCCTTCAACCCTTCCTTCGCACCCGCATGGCCGAACTTCATCCCCTTCGGTAGGCTCTCCTGGCAAAAGCCGGACACGACCGCCAGCAGCTTTATCCGTCGGCGCTGCGCGCCGAACCACTCGGCGGCGCGCTCTTCGAGGTCACCGCCCATCTCCCCGACAATGACCACCGCCTTCGTAAGCGGGTCCTGCTCAAACTTTTCCAGAT
>JBBRRL010000288.1:0-4137 GCA_038200775.1 Nitrospirales bacterium | reverse complement strand
GTCTTCGACACCTTCCGCGAACAAGGTGTCAGCGTCAACGATGATACGCACTTCCTTCCCATCCGTATCCTTGATGATAAAAATCTCTCCGTCGATATTTATAATCTCGCCATTGACGGTACTTTCAAGCATCATCTCGGGCAATATCGCCTCATGGACGGCGGGAGCCTGACGGAGTCCGGTCCTTTCCTCGGGAATGGGGATAGAATTTTCCAAGGCTGCCGCCGGCGCGGTCTCAAGTGGTTGATCCAGGGCATACGCCACACTTGATAGACCCAAGCCAAGCGTCATGACGAAAGTAAATGCTGTATATCGCTCCATTGCATCCTCCCTTAACATCTGTGATGGTTTCCGTCCTTTTCGATCCCTACCTGGCACGACACCTTCGATCTCGATCGGGTTTGCCTTCATCCGCAGACCGAGAACTGCGGATCAGTATAACTTTATACCTAAGCTAAATCATTTGGTCTATTCAATATTGCTCATCGGATGAACTTGCGCCGTCTGCCCCTGCAGTGGAATGCATCCCGCATGCAACGTCGCGAGAGCGGCCAGTTCTTTTTCTGAGACACGGAAATTAGTCAATTGGTCTAGCTTGCGGAAAGTCTGGGTTGCAGGGGCTTGCGGAAATGCTGAGTCAACCGTGCCGCTATCGGGCCTCTCGCGGGAAGAGCCACTATTTTGGTCTCACGATATCGTGACAAAAACTTTTAAAGAGATCGAGCGGCAATCCGGCAGCTCGCCATGCGTGTTGCAGTTTTCTAAATTCCCCTTCGGTGACATTGAGCACCCAGGAATCCGTATCGTCGTGATGAGCAAACTTGGCGATTATGCCTTGCTTCTCTATCTTGGCGATCGGTTGAAGATCAAGTAACAGCTGAAACTTCTCGGTTTCAGTCGTTTCCATGTCGGTCAAGATTGTTTTTACAATGGCCTCTATCAGCACCTCTTTTTGCCGCTTGCCTTCAGGCAGCGGGCCGTCTGTATGGTGGCGGCAGAACTCTCCAGCGGCAACGGCGGTAACGAGTATGGCTTTCTTGAGGAACGAGACGTCAGCATTGGTAAAATACCGCTGATTGATGGTGTACAGCATGGGGCCGAGAATGACTTTCGCCGCTGGACCATCACGCATCTATATTCCCCTTGGAAGCTAACCCAGCTCTTCATGCTGTCGCTGCATCTGATGCTCATATGTAGTTAGTCAATCTTAGGTACTTAATGCCAGAGTGTCAAGTTCGTGGCGCTTCTGCCAGAGCTCACCTCTCACCGCCGATTCAACGATGTGAGAGCCGCGCCGTAGGTTCATCGGGATTGGCAAACCGGCTAGTGTGATGGGAACGGTTGGTTTCACCAGTCATGGCATCAAAGCAAAGAGAAGAGAAGCAACACCCTGAAAACTCCTGGCAGGGATAATGGCTCTGGTTGTGAGGCCTTTCTAACCCTTTGGGCGCCTCCGGCCTAGCCTGCCGGCGCTCGCGAGGACCAGGACAAGTGTCGATAGCTGGGGGTCTATGCATGACAACCGCGAATGACGGCGGGTTTCGGTCTTCGGTCTTCTCGTTGATGTGACGTGACCCCCGCGCGAGCTCATTGAAACGCGGCAGGCTTTTATTCTCTGAATGGGCTTCTGGCTTCGCGGTGCGTCTGCCGTCGAGGACAAACTGACGCAGGCGAAGTGTTCAGCCGGCTGTGGCCTCAACCGAAACAATGAGTCGGCAGATCAGGGCCGCACCGGGCGGAGTTGTGAAACTTTTTGGCAGGAAGCTACTCTGCGCCGGTCGCGCTTCCGAAGGTGTCACAGGCGGCAGGGTTACCGGTCTCCAGACCACGGCGAAGCCACTTTACGCGCTGCTCGGATGACCCGTGCGTCCAACTCTCCGGTTGCACATACCCCTGCGATATGCGCTGTAGCCGGTCGTCTCCAATCGCGGAGGCGGCCCGCAGCCCTTTCTCAAAATCTCCCGGCTCGATGAGATTCCGATCATGCTGGGCATGATAGCCCCAGACGCCCGCATAACAGTCTGCTTGTAACTCGAGGCGCACGGAGACTGTGCCACCGTTGGCGGAGGACGTACGCCGCTGGAGGCGATTGGCTCGGTCGAACGTCCCCAATAGATTCTGGACATGATGCCCGACCTCATGCGCGATCACATAAGCCTGCGCAAATTCCCCGGGGGCGCCCAAACGACTGGCCAACTCGTGAAAGAATGACAGATCTAGATATATCTTGCGATCACTCTGGCAATAGAATGGCCCCACCGCGGAGGAATTCAATCCGCAGGCGGAGCGGACGGCACCCGTGAAGAGAACTAAGCGTGGCTCTTCATAGTGGCGCCCCAAGCTCGGGAACACCGCCTTCCAGGTATCTTCGGTATCTGCCAACACGACCGATGCAAACTTTCCCAGCTTGTCGGCAGGCGGCGTTGATGACTGGGGCGTCTGTACTGCAGGTGATGTCGAGGTCATCTCCTGCCCGGACTCGATTATATTCAGCAGCGTGAGCGGATTCGTGCCGGTAATAAAGCTTACAACCAGCACGAGCAGAAGCCCGCCGCCGCCGATCGCCAGACCAGGCCGCATCGGCCCTTGTCCCCGCACATCTTCGACATTGTCGCTTTCCCGCTGTCCACCCCACCGCATGCGTCACCTCGTTGTGTGTAGCCGGACGTGAGCAAGAGTACCATCAGCCTTCACATCCGCAGCAAGTCCACTCCCGTAGGGATAGAGGGGAAACTCTGGGTGTGGCAAATCCGGGAGTAGCCTGAGGCGACGCGGCGTGTAGTCATTTGGCACTGGAATGTTGTCCCAAGCCAGTTCCAACGGCTTTTAGTGACTTCGCATGGCTGTAGCCTGCAGTCGTCAAAAAACGGCGTTCTCCCATCGGCTTGGGCATTCTTCGGCCCGTGACTTGGATGAACACCAGGATCGATTCCCCGGGCAGCGCGCCCGGGGAAGAGGGTGAAGCGGATTACTTAGTTGACTTGGCGCAGTGGCATCATTCTACTTCGAGGAGTCAGCTGGAGCGGCATTGATCGAGAAGGCATAACCTTGGGGCTCTACCTCGGCCATGATCTTATCCCCAACGACCGGGTGCGTATGCATCATCGTCCGGCTTTCGTCGATCTGAAAATTAACTACCTTGCCTGATTTATCTTTCACAGTGTAGTAGTTCCCCTCTATCTTCTGCAGTTCACCTGTCACCATACGAGGGAGAAGTGCACCCGTGGGAATGCTATTTGCCCCTTCGAGTCCTTTTTTGAAATTTGGACCCTGTGGTTCCGCGCCGCTAGCCGCGTATGAAGATCCCGCGGTGCCTACTGCAACTAGTACCGAAACCACGATCGCGCCTGTGTACTTGTTCATAGATCCTCCTGATTGTGGCCCCTGCCGGTAGATGAATGCAGTCATAGACGGCGTATTATGAGTCGGCGAAGCCGCTGTAGGCTGTTCACTATTGCTCACCAATACTGAAGAGCTAGGTTCTTGTTCCTATTTTGTTTTCCACTTTAGGGCTGCTTAGTTGTTTGAATTTATGTCTTTATGGGACTGTCGGCGATGGACCGAGCTGTGATTGCGGGCAGGGGGGCTTTTCGCTGTAGACTTTCGTGACCGTGCGACCAGCATGTTTTGGTTTAACCTAGCAGCATGGCCAGGCTCAAATTACCGAGTGCCTCAGATAGTCCGTTTAAATTTTTGCTAGAAACCAATATCGGGCTCGATGAGCGGTCTATTCGACATTTCCCAATATAAGATGTAATTAGCTAAGTACTCCTGCTGCAGTGTGCTATTATTTGCGGACAACAAGGAGGAATGTCATGAAGAATGTTACCGTCCTTTCCCTAACCGTGCTGCTAGGTTTTGCGTTGGCGGCAGGCGCGCTTGCCGACCAGGGGCACCCCGAGGCTAGCGCTGCCGCCGGCCAGCCATCGACTTCAACTGGAAAGACCACAGAGTCGCCGTCTCAGCCGGCCACAGGTCCAATTATCTCTCCGAATACCGCCGGGCATATTGAGACGATTGAAGGAGAGCTGCTGCGCATTGAAAAGGATATTTACGTCATAAAGGATCTCACCGGTCGCGAAGTGACCCTCAAGGTAGACAAGGATACCAAGATGGATGGAAATATCGCGGCCCATG
>JBBRRL010000287.1:0-4138 GCA_038200775.1 Nitrospirales bacterium | reverse complement strand
GATCAGCACAACGCCGACCGTCGTATATAAGGTGAGAACGACGAAGGGCGAGTTGCTTCATATTGACAATCCCGCCAAGCTTCCAGATGCGACGTCAATCCAAGATTTTGAAGAGCCCTATATCAAGGCAACAATTATCACTCCCGAAGCCTATGTTGGAAATCTCCTCGCTTTGTGCCAGGAGCGCCGAGGCACACAGAAGGCGTTGACGTACCTCAACCCGACCCGCGTCATGTTGGTGTACGAGATGCCGCTGAGCGAGATCGTCCTGGACTTCTACGACAAATTGAAATCCAAGACCCAGGGTTACGCGTCGCTTGATTATGAGGTGATCGGCTATCAGACCGCAGAGTTGGTGAAAGTGGACGTGCTGTTAAACGGCGAGAGTGTCGATGCCTTGTCATTCATCGTCCATCGCGACAAGGCCGCTATGCGAGGCCGGCACGTGGCGGAAAAGATGAAGGAGTTGATCCCCCGTCAGATGTTTGAGGTCGCCATCCAAGCCGCCATCGGCAATAAGATTGTGGCGCGCGAGACGGTTGGAGCGCTGAAGAAAAATGTGACTGCAAAGTGTTATGGGGGCGATATCACGCGGAAAAGGAAATTATGGGAAAAGCAGAAGGAAGGCAAGAAGAGAATGAAGCAGGTAGGCCGGGTGGAAGTGCCACAGGAAGCCTTCCTGGCGCTCCTGAAGGTGACCGACTAACGTTCGAGCCCCACGAGTCGGAACCGGCGGCGGGCAACGGGCGTTCTACTTCCGCCTCGCCCGCTGTGAAAGGGAAATCCCTCTGGCGCGAATATGCCGAGGCCATTGCCATTGCGATCATTCTCGCCCTGTTCATTCGCACATTCGTCGTGCAAGCCTTCAAGATTCCGTCTGGATCGATGATCCCGACCTTGCAGGTCGGGGACCATATTCTCGTCAATAAGATGGTCTACGGCGTGAAGATTCCGTGGGATTGCGAATGGGACCTCACCACCAATCGTCCCGGCGTCAGTCGAATCCCTCTCCTGTGGTCTTGCTACAGCTACAAGACCCTGATTCCGGTAACAAATCCTGATCGGGGAGACATCGTTGTCTTTATGTTCCCCGAGGACGAGACCAAGGACTTCATCAAGCGGGTGGTGGGCCTGCCGGGGGAAACAGTCGAGATCCGCGACAAGAAAGTGTATATCGATGGTCGGCCGGTGTCCGAACCCTTTACTCAGCACGTCGATCCGAATGTGTACTCCCATCAGATCCAACCTCGCGATAATCTCGGCCCGCTCACCGTTCCTGCCGACTCATATTTCGTCATGGGTGATAATCGCGACCAAAGCCTCGATAGCCGTTTTTGGAAATACGTCAAACGCGAAAAGATCAAAGGCAGGGCGTTTTTGATTTACTGGTCCTGGGACGGGCGCGGAGATCTCATGCACTGGGTGCGATGGGACCGAATCGCCAAAATTATCCGCTAGGCACCCCAATATGAAAGCCGCCGGTCTGCAAGCCTATGTCAGGAAGTTCAAAGGCAGCAAAATCCTCGTCGTCGGCGACCTGATTCTGGACCAATACATTTGGGGTCCGGTCAGCCGGATCTCACCGGAAGCGCCTGTGCCGGTAGTGAATGTCACGTCTGAAACGCTGCAACTCGGTGGCGCCGCGAATGTATCGAACAACATCCGAGCGTTAGGCGGCCGTGTTGAGCTTTGTGGCGTCATTGGCACCGACGAAGTCGGGCGCCAGTTTATGGAAGTGCTCCGACGCCACGGCATCGGTAGTGACGGCGTGATGATGGATCGCGATAGACCCACGACCAGAAAAACCAGGGTGGTGGCGCACAACCAACAACTCGTTCGATTTGACGTGGAGCGATGCGGGGCCATAAGCGGGGTGTTCGAGGCGCGGATCAGCCGGTATATTGCAGCCTGCATCAGCTCCGTTGGCGCCGTGGTGGTGTCGGACTATGCGAAAGGGGTCATTACCGCGCGGGTTATGGCGAACTTGACCGATCTGGCAAGTCGACACAAGATTCCAGTGATCGTTGATCCGAAAGTCGGCCACATCGGGTATTATAAGGGCGTCACGATTCTTACCCCCAACCATTTGGAAGCGATTCAAGCCGCGGGGTTGCACGGCGAAGATGAGAGCGTGTTGCTCGAAGCCGGTCGGCAGCTACAACAGCGCCTCGGGTGTCGCATCGTGTTAATCACTCGAGGGGAACGCGGCATGAGTCTCTTCGAAGAACGAGGTCAAGTAACCCATATTCCGACAGTTGCTCGTCAGGTCTTTGATGTGACCGGCGCAGGCGACACCGTGGTCGCGACCCTTGCTCTGGCATTGGCGGCTGGTGTGCCCATACGCCAAGCGGCCAAGCTCGCAAACTATGCTGCCGGCATTGTCGTAGGAATGATCGGCACCGGAACCGTCACGCCCGCACAACTGCAGGAGGCTTTGACCCGTGGTTAATTCGTGATCCAACGCATTGATGTCGTCGTCATCATTCCCGCCCGCTACGCGTCGAGCCGGCTTCCCGGTAAACCTCTCGCCCTGATCGGTTCCAAGCCGCTGATTCAACATGTATACGAACGAATAGCCGAGCAATGCGGTGTGAAGCGTGTGATTGTCGCCACCGATGATGAGCGAATTTTGGTTTCGGTGAAAGGCTTCGGAGGCGAAGCCATGATGAGTGAACAGGGCCTGCGGACGGGATCCGATCGAGTCGCGCAGATCGCACGTGGAATCCCCGCTGACGTCTACATCAACCTGCAAGGCGACGAGATTCCGATGACTTCAGGATTCCTTGAAGACCTTATTGGCCCCTTTAAGGATAGTGATGCAGAGGTCGGGACTCTGAAGAGAAAAATAACCGATCTGAAGGAGCTTGCCGATCCCAACGTGGTCAAGGTCGTCACCGATGATCAGGGATATGCCTTGTATTTTTCCCGGAGTCCGATTCCCTACAGTAGAGATCTGCCCATAACAGATTCGTTACCCCCGAACGGGCTACATTGGAAACATCTCGGCATATACGCCTACACTCCCGCCGCACTGGTCCAATTCACTCGATTGCCCGCTGGATTATTGGAAAAAAGCGAGCAACTCGAGCAGTTGCGGTTGTTGGAAGCCGGAATTCGTATTCGGGTGTGGGAGACAAAGCATGGGTCTCTTCGGATCGATACGCCCGACGATCTCAAGCGAGCCGAACAGATTTTGAGCCGAGAACAAGCTTGATGAGCAGGAATCTTCAACGGTAATCTAGAGAAGGAGAGCCGGAATGGCAAAGTTTATTTTTGTGACCGGCGGCGTCGTCTCATCGTTGGGCAAGGGCCTGGCGTCCGCGTCAATTGGCAACCTCATGGAAAGCCGAGGGGCTCTTATCACCTTCCTCAAACTTGACCCTTATATTAATGTGGATCCCGGCACGATGAATCCTTACCAACACGGGGAGGTATACGTCACCGCTGATGGGGCTGAGACAGATCTCGATCTCGGCCACTACGAGCGTTTCACTTCGCTCTCAATGGGACGCCGCAACAATTTTACCACCGGCCGGATCTATCACGACGTGATTATGAAAGAACGGCGTGGTGATTACCTCGGCGCGACGGTACAGGTCGTGCCGCATATCACCGATGAAATCAAGCAGAACATTCGTGCGATGGAGGACGGCACCGACATCGTCATCTGCGAGATCGGGGGGACCGTAGGGGACATTGAAAGCCTGCCTTTCCTGGAGGCGATCCGCCAGTTTCCGTACGACGTGGGACGCGACAATGTGCTGTACATCCATCTCACCCTCGTCCCGTACATCAGCGCCGCCGGTGAGTTAAAAACGAAACCGACGCAGCACAGCGTCAACAAGCTACGCGAAATCGGTATTCAACCGCATATCTTGCTCTGCCGTACCGATCGTTATTTGCCTCCGGAGGTCAAGGAGAAAATTGCCCTGTTTTGTAACATGCAGAAAAACGAAGTCATCACCGCCAAAGACGTTGACAGCACCTATGAAGTGCCACTGGTCTTTCACAAGGAAGGGTTGGACCGCCTGATCGTGGACCATCTGCATTTAGAGCTCAAGGAACCCGACTTGCGCGCCTGGGATAGCATGGTCCAGCGCATCACCCACCCCGAACACCAGATCACGGTGGCGCTGGT
>JBBRRL010000286.1:0-4141 GCA_038200775.1 Nitrospirales bacterium | reverse complement strand
GGGCAATAGGAAAAGAACTGTCATGCCGTTTGAGAACGTCGTTCCAGTCCTCGCCATCCGTCGCCGGAAGGTGGACCCGGAAGTTTAAATCTTTTCTTCCCGTTTCCATGGCGAAGCTTTCAAGGAGGGAGCCGACCAGCTCGGCCAGCTCGCGGCCCGTGTCGTCAGAATCGAAGGCAGCAAGGATGAAGGCACCCGGACACAGCCGACCAAAGGCCGCTTTCATCAGACCTGGCTGTTTGGGGTTCGGCTTTCCGCCAATGCTGGCATAGCGGGTTCTGTCGCAGGAATCCGGGAACAGCGCCGCGTGGGACAGGGCATCAATCGCGCTTTCCGCCAGCACAAGGGAAATATCGCTTTTGAACGTATGGGACACCCACAGCCCCTTTTCGCCGCCCGTGGCAAAGCCGGTGAAGCCCCGGTTTTTGATTTCAAACCCGCTGAGGCCGTCCTGATCGAAATGCGGAAAGACCGCGTTTCCCCGACCATCCATGCGCACCCGGCCCGCGAACCGGGCAGAGGACAGCACCGCAGCCGGAATGCCGCGCTCGAGCAAATAGGGATGCTCGGGCGCATCCTGCATACGCCTGAATTCAGTTTCCACGCGCAGCCGGTCCTTGCCGGTCGGCCTCAGCTTCGGGAACAGGGGCAGGGGAGCCGTGAGCGGCTTTCCCATCCAGTCACGCAGCGCCAGACGGACATGGCCTAAAGTGCAGCGCCTCCGCTTCTGGATGAAATCGATGATGGTTCCGTTGTCGCCGTCATCCCGGACGCCGAAATAAATGAAATGGCCATTGGCGTTCAGCTTGACGACGATCTTGTCACCGCCTTTGCGCATCACCGTGGAGCCGGTCCAGCTTTCGCGTTTGTCGACCTCGTAACCCTGCGAGGCCGCATACTGCTGCAAATCAATATCGCTTTTGAAGCTGTCTATCTCCGGGTCCGGGTCACGCATTCAATTCCTTTCCTATTGCCCTACCTTGCCAGCTTAGAAACCAGTGGGCAACAGGCAGAGAGGCTTTGACCGGCAGGCGGAATCACCCGTAGGCTTGCACCCATGCAGGATACCGGCCAGCATCCCAAACAAAAGACCCCCGCGCAATGGAAGCGGGAGAAGGCAAAAGTTCTCCGCGCCATCATCGAGGAAGAGAAAGATTACCAGCGCTTCCTTGTGGAGCATGGGTACGAAAAACCGAAAGAGCGCCGGTGACAGCCCGTTATGTTGCCGGAACTAATCACGCTGTTCCTTTCCCCGATCACATGGATGCTGCGCAGCCGCCGCAAGGCTTACAGATACAGAGGCGGAAATCACGGCCTTTTATCAATCATGGGATTGGAAGCAACTCCGGTACGAAGCGCTGAAACGATACGGCAGGCGTTGCCTTTGCTGTAATTCGACAGGCCGTATCGTTGTCGATCACATCAAGCCGGTCAGGACGCACCCGCATCTGAGGCTGAAGCTTTCCAATCTGCAAACGCTGTGCAATGACTGCAACATGGGAAAGGCCAGCCGGTGCCACCGGGATTGGCGGGCCAAAGGCCGTTAAAACTTATAAAAACCTTGGCGGACGCGCCGCCATGCCCGATACAGCGCGGCGGCCCACCGTACCGGGAAAAACGCAATCACCGTCCAGCGCGGCGGTTCGAAGGCCCGCATGAATTCCGGGCTTACGTTCCGGTTCCGCGAAAACTCTTCCGGCGTCATTTGATCCCTCCCGACAGGATAGCCACCTTAATGCGCCGTGGGCGTCTTGGCGGCTTCCTCCAGCTCCGCGCGAAATTTTGCCACCATCGCCCGATGCAGGGCTATCGTTTCCTTCAGGCTGAGGTCTCTTTGCAGCAGCTCTGAAAAAGATTGCAGGCTGTACAGCCACATTTTTCTGTCAATGTCGCTGATGTCCTTATCCATGACCGCGATTCTGCCACACCCAAAGCCACCGCGCGGGGCCGTGGAACAGAATTACTTATAGCGTTCCAACGCTGTGGCTTGCCAGCTTCCGTTCCGCCGTGGCACAGTACGCAGCATGAGCGGCAAGACGACGAAGAAGAAACGAGCAAAGCCCGTTGACCAGCGCAAGTTGCCGCAGGTCCGAGCCGTCACGGAAACCACCGCAAAAAATAAGCTCGATCCACAACATTCACTCGCGTTCTCGATCCTGTGCGAGTGCAACGGCGACTGGAACAAGGTGGAGAGCTATTTTCAGTCCCCGAAAATTTTGTTGCAGGGTGGCTGGCCCAACATTCAGGCGCTCATGGATCTGCAACGGCCTTTCCTCGATCAGCTTTATCAGGAAGCCCGCGACCTCCACCGGCAGTATTCGACGCCGCCGACAGACGCGCTGCAATAGGCCGTGGAACAGAACTAGCTATAACGTTCCACTTCTGGCGCGGACTTTTGAACAGAACTGCCCGTTCTGTTCCACCGTAGGGTACTGCTTTGTGCATAAATCAAGATTTATGCACAAGTCGTATGAACCATTCCCAGGGACAACCGCCATGCTCACGGCCAGACGTTTTCGTCTCCAGAAAGACATATAATGGGCGGCCACAGAGGAAATATGGGCCACGATGACACGAAGGGCTATTCAGAGGAGAAAACCGGCCTCTTCGGCGACAAGTATACGGAGCATCGAAATGCCGACTATGAGGTTGAGGGCCGTTCAGAGGAGAAAACCGACCTCTTCGCCGACAAGTATATCGAGCATCGAAATGCCGAGCATGAGGTTATCGGTCGTTCAGAGGAGAAAACCGGCCTATTCGGCGACAAGTATATCGAGCATCGAAATGCCGAGCATGAGGTTGACGGTCGTTCAGAGGAGAAGACCGGCCTTTTCGGCGACAAGTATACGGAGCATCGAGGAACTGCGGGTCTTCGTCGCAGGTCGAGTAAGCCGGATTCCGATCAAACGCGATCAGCCGATTCTGACAAGGTAAAAACCGCTGATCTCGGCGGCATCGGATGGCTTGTTGCTGGCATCGCCCTTCTTTTCGCGTTCATTTTTATTCTCGCTTTCGCAGTTATCACCTTCCCCGTGTGGCTCGGAGCCACGGGCGTGGCTGTGGTCGTGGCCCATTGGCGCTCGGACCCAAAACGCAACTACGCTTCGGTGTGGGGATGGCCCGAGCACCGGCTAGCCACCTTTGCCGGATGTGCGTTCGCGCTGTTGCAAGCGATCTTAGTGTATACGCTTAATATTGACCACTCCGGGTGGCTTGTGCTTGGACTCACCGCAGTGACTGCTCTGGGCACATACTGCGCGTCAGCGGCCTCGAAGCGAGTTTTGGAATGGCGTCGCATCCCAGATCATGGCCGATGGCTTAAGAATCGCGGCGCGGGTTCGCTCGCCCTCGGCACTTCGTGCGTTTTGCTTGCGTTCGTCGCGTATATAGACGTTGCTGGTTCGATGCATCGCGCGCTCGGTCCAAAAGCTCCGTCCACTGGTGTAAGTAACCGTACTGAGCTTGGCAAGATGAACAAAGACTCACGGCCCGTCACAAACAAGCCGGAAGCTGCAATCCAGAATAAGGATGAAACTGAAACGCGCGTTGATAACGCCGCCGCGCTGAAATCTCTCGACTGCGGTCGTGAGCGAGCGTACGCATCTCCGAACGGTATTTCACCGGCGGCAGATCTCGAATTGATTAATTCAAGAAGCGAACCTGTTCAAGTTTATTGGCTCAACCAGAACGGAACACGCGTTTTATATCAGAGTCTGTATCCGGGGCAAGGCTATACTCAGGCAACGTACGCTGGACATCCTTGGGTGGTCAGCAACAACGATGGACGATGCTTATCAGTTTTTATCCCGACCGCTGGTAAGTATAGTGTCCGAATTCGGTAACGAGCGTCCAAATTCTTCATTCGTGGCATAGAGGCCTTGAAGGCACGAAACCGGGCGGGTCTCGCAATATAGTACCCTACATAACCAGGTGCACGCCGATGATCTCTGCAAGGGCGAGACGTGCCGAAGCCGAAGTTGGCGTGCGGTTCGACCGGCTTAGTCCTGTTCCCGTGTCTCGTCCTCCGCCGCCGTCCCTGCGCGTGTGAGCATTCATACCGACGTCTAGAGTTGGCGACCAATAGGTGTATGCCCAACCTAAAGAAATGTTCAACGAAGACAAAAAAGGTGCACCCAGCGTC
>JBBRRL010000285.1:0-4148 GCA_038200775.1 Nitrospirales bacterium | reverse complement strand
GCTTAGCGGGATGAGCACATCATAACCGACGCCCTGTACATCAATGACGACCCCTCCAGGGTGTTTGGAGGCGAGGCGGCCGGTCAATGAGGCAATCATCCGGCGGCGGCGACCTTCTCCATGATCTCTTCGGAGATGTCAAAGTTGGCATGGACTTTCTGCACGTCGTCTTGATCCTCCAGGCTGTCCATGAGCTTGAGCGCCTGCTCGGCGGTTTTTTCGTCCAACTGGATGTAGTTCTCGGGGATGTACGTCACCTCGGCCAGGGAGGTTTCGATATGGGCATCCGCCACCGCCTTCTTCACCTTTTCAAAATCATGCAGATTCGTGATGATCTCAAAGATCTTCCCGGCTGTCTTGACGTCTTCCGCTCCGGCGTCCAGGACGACGGTCATCAGTTTGTCTTCATCCACCTTCTGTTCGATGACCAGCAGCCCCTTCTTATGAAATTGCCATGAGACGGCGCCCGCTTCGGCCAGGTTCGCATTTCCCTTGGTAAGGATGTTGCGGATCTCAGCGACGGTGCGATTGCGATTGTCGCTGGTCAGGTCGATAAGGAGCGCACAGCCTCCTGGGCCGTAGCCTTCGAGCTGAAATTCTTCAAAGTGAACGCCGGGAAGTTCGCCCGTGCCGCGCTGAATTGCCTTCTTGATATTGTCAGCCGGCATATTGGCGTCTTTGGCTTTGAGGATAGCGAATCGAAGACGGGGATTGCCCTCCGGATCACCGCCTCCTAAGCGCGAGGCAACGGTGATTTCGCGGATGATTTTGGTAAAGGTCTTGCCGCGCTTGGCGTCTATAACGCCTTTGTGCCGCTTCGTGGTCGCCCAGTGACTATGGCCCCCCATGACCGTGCTCCTTCACTTTTGAGGCTGTCCATCATGCTCGCGACGATTTTGGCATAGGGTTTCGAGGGTGTCAATGCAACGGTCAGAGTCGCCGGCGTCTGCGTTCTGTCCCGCTGCCAGGTTCCATGAAGCGATGAATTCACGCGAGAGGATACCAGAGCGCCGACTGGCCGAATTGGCTCGACCCAAGGTACTCAACAAGGTTCTGCGGTGCTGAATCGGGGAGCAGGGACGTGGCCAGCCCGCCTACACCCAAGGCAGACAATTCTTCCCACAGCGTGTCAGGGAGAAGTCCATCGAAGGCCGATTGCGTGATCAAGGTCAGCAGATAAACCAGAATTGACATATTGTGGGCTGTGGTGAGGTCAAAGGGATAGGAATGGACCTTGGGAAACAGCATGTTTTTAAGTATGGCCGTTAAGATGGGCTCATCGCGCAGGCGATCGTGGCGAAACTCCCAATGAGATTCCCGGCGCCAGACGTTTGATGGCCAGCCGGTCCCAAACGAGGATTTTGGCGAGGTACGTTCGCAAGGTCGCGCGGTATTCATCTGTCAGTTTGCCCGGAGGCTCCTCCAGCCACGCATTTAAATTGACCGCCACGTTCCGGCGAAGGGCGTCCAGCAACCTGTTCCCCGCATAGAGACGCCGGTAAAGGGGCGTGTCTGACTGGTCTAGGAGGTCGAGCAAAGCGGTTTCGATGTCGCGGAACGATTCCCATGGCACCTCCAGGCCTGGCCCGAGACGAAAGCTTTCCGAGCGGCGTATCGGAGCCAGGAACAGGCGCTCGCGCACATGGTCTTGACGCTCTGCCAGCAGGGGGCCCAGACCATTTCGGACACTGCCACATATAAAACTCGTGGTGACGGCCACTCCGTCGGGTGTCTTGGCAAAAGCAAAGGGAAAGACCGCGCACGGTCCGAACGGTTGGCGGCCAAGTGTTTTGTGGATCAGGCACTGGTTCTTTTCGTCCAAGAAGCGGCACGCCTCGTGATTTTCTTTGAGCTGTAACCGACCGTCGTCTCGCACGGCCAATTGCGTACCCTTGAGTTGAGGCCGTATCTCTTCCCACGGGATGGCATCGATTAGGACTTGGGCGGCGACCGGTAGGACGATGCCGTAATCGAATTTACAGCACACGCTACTCATGTGGCAGCTAAAACGTGTACCAGGCAGGAAACTGAGTTGAGCATCCGATTGCCGGTAAAGGCGAAAGTAGGACGCATCCAGAGAACTCCGCGGCATGACGGGTTGATCGGAGAGCATCCAGGGATATTCTGCCAGAGTCTGTAACAATCCCTGCCGGTACGACCAATCGTGGAAGCTACTGGTGACGATGCACCACCCGATGCGCCACTGCGCCGCCGCAAGCTGGCCGCCAACCGCCACGGTTGTGTACCGATCATCCCCCGATTCCAAGACTTGAAATCACCCTAGGGCGTGGATACCGTCCGCCTCGAGGTTGGCAGCGAGGAGCGTGACATGGTCGAACACAGGGAGTTGGCCGAGGCCGTGAGTGCTTGCCTCGCGGTGCGCCGCGACGAATCCAGACTCGTCCACTTCTTTTTTTCAGTAACCGTCTCTCGAGTGCCACCGGGGCTTCGTCGGCATACAGCTGGTGCAAGCGGCCGCCGCCTTCCGGATCAGAGTGAGCAGTAAGAAAATCTTGGAAGAGCGTCAGAAAGACTGAAGCCACCGGGCAAAAGAGAGATGGCGTGTGACCCATTTATTCTCGTGAATTATGCCTAGTGCTCTTGTACCATCTTTCAACGGGAGTCACCTAGATATAGAAAAAAGTTTTTGCTCCTCGCCACCGTCAATTGCTCCTACACGGTCCAATCAGACCCGCGCTGCAGTGCGTACGGGCGGGCAAAGCCTGCGGGCAGGTCGCAGTCTCCGGCTCGAAGATGTCATAGGGTAATCCAACGGAATCTACGGAGCTACCGCGGGCACTTCCTCTGTAAGAGCCGCCCGCACTTCGGCGGCCGTTTTCGGCCCAATGCCGGCAACCCGCTGGAGGTCTTCCTCGCTGGCGGCGATGAGCGCCTGCACCGAACCGAAATGACGCAGGAGGTCACGGCGCTTGTTCGGGCCGATGCCTGCGATCTCGTCTAACCTACAGGCCAGCAAGGCCTTCCCCCGGAGCCGCCGATGGTAACTGACGGCGAAGCGATGGGCCTCATCGCGGATCCGTTGCAGTAGATGCGTTGCGGGGGAGGAAGGATTCAGAATAATGGGGTTTTTGCGACCCGGCAGGAATATGCGCTCTTCCTTTTCACCTTTCGCCTTAGCAAGCCCGAGGATATCGATGTCCAAAAGGTTCAGTTCCCGCAGGGCCTCCAGAGCTGCGGTCAGTTGCCCGATGCCGCCGTCAATGAGGATCAGGTCCGGCAAGCGTTGCTGCTCTTGTTGAACGCCGGCATAGTGGCGGAACACCACCTCCTTGATACTGGCGAAGTCATTCGCGCCGTCTACTGTCTTGATGCGGAAGCGCCTGTAATCGGACTTCTTTGACACCCCCGCTTCCCAGACGACAAGCGACGCGACGCCCTGGTTTCCCTGGATATTCGAGACATCAAAGCCCTCTATCCGGGAAGGAACCTGTTTCAGATGCAGCAACCTTATGAGTTCCTCGGCCGCCGCTCGGCCGGTCGCCTCGTCCCGCTGGTGCTCTTTCAGCGCAGCCGCCGCATTCTCTTCGGCCAACTGAACCAGGTGATGCTTGATTCCACGCTCGGGTACCAGAACGCGAACCTTTTCTCCTTTTTTCTCTGAGAGCCAGGCACTGAACAGTTCCGCATCGGGCAAATCCACCGGCAGCAATAATTGTTTGGGAGGGATTAATTCCTTGGTGTAAAACTGTTCCACGACTGACTGGACAAGTTCGGAATCCGATACGTCCCCTACATCATTCCAATGAAAGTCTTTACGTCCGATCAAGAGGCCGCCCCGGACGAACATCATCTGCAGGTCGGCGGCGCCGCCTTCTCGCGAGAATCCAATCACGTCTTGGTCGATGTTGTCAGTCTGCGCGACCCTCTGCCGCTCCAATGTTCGTTCGATTTTGTAGATCCGGTCCCGAATGCGGGCCGCCTCTTCGTAGTCTTCGCGGTCAGACGCGTCTTCCATACGGGTTCGGTATTGTTTCAAGAGATCAGAGTTTCGGCCTTCGAGGAACATACGTGCCTGCTTGACAAGCTCGTGGTATTCCTCGGAGCTCTGGTTTCCGATGCAGGGCGCCATGCAGCGTTTGATCTCGTATTCGATGCACGCCCGATCGGACTTGCCGGTAATCTCGATG
>JBBRRL010000284.1:0-4153 GCA_038200775.1 Nitrospirales bacterium | reverse complement strand
CGGCATCCATTCTTATCACGATGACCCCACCGCCATCTTTGAAGTTCTCTCCAAGAAGACGCATCGCATTGACGAGGTTGAAAAGAAGGACGCCTATCTGACGATTCCATCCCTGCGCGTCTACGTTCTCATCGAACAAGAGTCGCCGGCCGTGACCGCCTATCGCCGTACCGACGCGGGCTTCGAGCGTGAAGTCTACGAAGGCCTCGATGCGAAAATCCCATTGGGCGAGATCGAAAGCGAGCTGCCCCTTGCGGAAGTGTATGACGGCGTCGAATTCATCCCGGAGCCGGAAGATGAAAACGGCTGAAATTCTCTCGCATTTCCTCCCACTCCGCCGATATAATAACCATCACTATGACTACGCCAAACACCTCCGGCTGCGGCCGCGTCGAAACCGTCTTCTCTCGCCGCGACATGCTGCTCAAGAGCGGCGCCGGTTTCGGGGCGCTGGCCCTCAGCTACCTGTTACGCGATGAAGCGCTGTCGGCGCAGACACAGCCATCCCTGGCCTTGAACCCTTTGACCGCGCGCCCGGCGCACTTTGCGGCCAAGGCGAAGAGCGTCATCTTTTGCTTCATGGAAGGCGGGCCGAGCCATATCGACCTGTTCGATCCGAAGCCGCTCGTCAATCGGCTCGCGGGGCAGCGCATCCCCGACAGCTTTCGGGCCGTCATCACGCCGATGGGGGAGTTCTACTCGCCGATCCTGCCGACACGCCGCCGTTTCGCGCAGCACGGTCAAAGCGGGCTGTGGGTTAGCGACTGGCTACCGCACACCGCGACCTGCGTCGATGACATCGCCGTCATCCGCTCCTGTTGGGCCAACGGGCTCAACCACTCCAACGGCGTCAGCCAGATGAACACCGGCTCCATCATCGGCGGTCGCCCGTCGCTCGGGGCGTGGGTCACCTACGGCCTCGGCACCGAGAACGAGAATCTCCCCGCCTTCGTCGTCATGCAGGACAACGCCGCCTCCGTCAACAACGGCCCGCGCAACTGGGGCACCGGCTTCATGCCCGCCGTCTACCAGGGCACCCGCATCCACGCCGGCAGCGAACCGATCCCGCACCTGAACCCGCCCGCGCAGATCTCCCCCTTGCAGCAGCGCGGCCGACTCGACTTCCTCAACCAGCTCAACCGCGAACACATCAATAGTTACCAAAGCCCTGATAACCCCGGGACGGCCGTCCCTGGGCTTTCCGAGTTGGAAGCCCGCATCAACAGCTACGAGCTTGCTTACCGCATGCAGGCCGAGGCGCCCGAGGCCGTCGATCTCGCCCAGGAAACTGCCGAGACGCAATCCCTCTATGGCATCAACGACCCGCTCACCGCCAACTATGGCCGCATGTGCCTGCTCGGTCGCCGGCTCATCGAGCGCGGTGTCCGCTTCGTGCAGCTTTATCACGGCTCCGGCAGCAAGTGGGACGCGCACCGCAACATCGAAACCAATCACGCCACCAACTGCCGCGGCAGCGACAAACCGGTCGCCGGCCTCCTGAAAGACCTGAAGCGCCGCGGCCTCCTCGACAGTACGCTCGTCATCTGGGGCGGCGAGTTCGGCCGCACCCCGCAATCCGAAGCCGGTGACGGCCGCGACCACAACCCCTATGGCTTCACGATGTGGATGGCTGGCGGCGGCGTCAAGGGAGGCCGAACCATCGGCAGCACCGACGAGATGGGCCTGCACGCCGTCGAAGACCGCCTTCACGTCCACGACCTGCACGCCACGATCATGCACCTCCTGGGTCTCGACCACACCCGCGTCCTCTATCGCCACCAGGGCCGCCCCGAACGCGCCACCGTCAACGAAGGGGAAGCATACACGCGGATTCTGGGGTAGAGTTTGCGAACCAGTCTCACGCGTAAACGTGGGGGACAGTCCCTTGAGCATGGCCCTATGCTTGCCTTACATTCCGCACCCCCATTTCCGGGAATGCCTCCAACAATTGCATGATCCAGGCCGTCAACGCCAAATCCGCTTCCCGCCGATCCTGCGTCTTAATAGAAGATCCTCTCGGGCCAGGGCCAAGAGACTTCGACCCCGTGAGCTTTGGGCAAACGGTGATAGCCGGCGATGGTGACGCCTTCGGGCAGATCGATGTCGATGGTGAGGTTGGCCATGGCTGTCCCTGGCAAAGAGGAAGACGAAATCGACGCCTTGCCGATTCCGCAGCTGCGTTTAGTGTAGGGACAGGCGTAAATGCTCCCGCCACGAGGGTTTTGCACCTTAAACCCGAAGAGCCCAAAGCGCCCAGGCCGTTGGCATGGTCGTGGCTGCGGCGATTGGTTTTGCCATCGACGGCAAAGATGGGACGCTGGATGTCGCCATTCTCGAGGGCTTGGAGTTTGAGCGATTCCAACCAGTTGGCAAAACAGGCTTGAAATACTTTGGGACTCAGTCGCGAAAGGACGATGCGAAAAACATCTTTGCCTGGCACGCCATGCGGCAAGGGCAAACAGGTGGCGAGAAAAGAGGCTTTGGTTTTGGCCCAACGCGCGATGGAGGTAGGCCCCTTGGCACCGGCGAGAATCGCCATGATGGCGATGACGAGAATGCTGGAGAGCGGATGGAGTCGGTTGACATGAGAGCGAGGATCGGCGAGAACATCAAAGTAGCGTGCGATATCATTGGGGCAAGTGAGTTGGATGTTGGGGGTCGTAGATTGAGTGTCGATGTCGGCCATGGTAGCATCTCCGTGCGGGGAAAGATAACGATTGCACGAAGAAATGTATAGGAAGTAGAGTGGGCTGGCGCAAGTCGTCCCGGCTTATCCAAATTGCCTAGAGTGCACGCTGGCCCTGCGAAGTCAGCTGGATCAATGTCCGCTTTTTTTAACCGCTCCTCGAGCAAAGATAAACGATAAAGCCTGGCCTGCCGTTCGACTGCCAAAAGCATGTCAGGACGGCAGGCAGGACAACTTGTAGACAATTCAAGACCACACACATCTGGGTCATGCAATATTTCAGGCTTCGCCGCCGAAATCAAATGACTGTCTTTTGGCATCACTGGTTCCATTTTGTGTTAATGACTCAGACGACATGCTGGACGCATGGTTTGGCAGCTGAGCACAAAAACGACCATAGTGAGACGGAGACAAAGCTATTAACTCGTGAAGCAAAACTAACATCTGACTGATTATGTGATCAGCCCGAATCGTATCACCTGACTTCAAAAAAGAATTACCTTCATTGAAATCGTCAGCTGAAAAAGTACCGAGCAGCGTCTTCAGGACCGTTGTCCCGCCACGAGCGCTGGGATAGTCATAAGTCTCATTCTCCGATTTCTGATCTGAACGAATCTTGCTGACCAACTGGTCAATCAGAAACGGTCCGTGTTGCATCAACTCCATCAACCCAAGAACAAGAAGCTGATACATGAGGAACCGGATCGGGTTATCCATCCCCAAAGTCAGGACCTTCTCATCGTTGATAACCGAGGCGCATTCACTCTTTGGTTCAACCGAATCTTTTAGTTTCTCGTCCTTCACAACCTTGGGAGGCTGAGAAGATTTCGGGCAGATGTCTACGGTTGACTTTCGTTTGCTCTTGACCATTGTACCACTCTCCAAAAGAAACAGGGTGAAGAGCCAACCATTGTTTCGATCGAAACTGCTGCTTGGCTCGGTGAAACTGCTTTACCGCTTGATGTAAACAAAGCAGAGACTTGTGATTCCCCACTGGAGTCCCTCAATTTTTTATACTCAAAGGTCTCAGCGACACGCTTCAACAAAAGGAGAACATTAGTCTGAGTTCGACGGAAAGAATCGTTAAATTCAACCAAAGAAACGTGTGGAACTTGGTCGAATGAAGTAAATCCTCCCCAAAGGTAAAGATCCTGCCACAGATGATCGCGAACCATATCACTAACAGGATAGCTGAGATTCATAACATTCAAGTCGTCACTAGCACGACGGATGGCGCCAGTCAGGCAGAAAAACTTGGCCCGAGAGCTGCAAACCTCACAAGGCTTGCCTGTGTCATCCCGGGCAGGATATCCTTGGCACCAACCGCGAGTTATCAACTCAATAGTTCGCAAGACCACTTGGTGTTCGATACTTCCTGTGACTCGCATGCTTAAATCCTCATATAATTGTAAGAACGATTGGAGCCTAAGACACCTACTTCCTTCCTTACTTTTTATTTATATATAT
>JBBRRL010000283.1:0-4161 GCA_038200775.1 Nitrospirales bacterium | reverse complement strand
GTTCTTCGTCGCGACCGGCGTTAACCTAGCGTTGACTCACAATTTCACTGATCGGATCGCCTTCACGACAAATCTCGGCTACGAGAATGATGATTTTTCCGGCGCGACGGCAGCATCAGCTCAGCGCTCTGATACCTTAAAAAACCTCGCTGTTGGTTTACGGTACCGCACCGTAAAATGGTTGGGCGCCAGTGTCCAATATATGTATGAAGACCGAACCTCCGACATTAACAACTTCGCCTATCATGCCAATACGGTTATGTTAGCGATTGAGGCATTGTTTTGAAAAGACTCGCACCGCGTGGTTGAGCAATGACTCCACCAATGGAGCTACGAGAGATAACTAGGCAGAAATCTGTTTATGGTCTACAGATAGCGCGGAGGGCATGGAATCGGCAAGTCTGAGATCGATGAGTCCACGTTGATGAGCCCAAATAAGCAACTTCTGTCTGTCGGACACTTCGACCTTGCTGAAGATGCTGGTGAGATGATGACGGACGGTAATACCGCTGATACAGAGACGATCCGCAATATCTTTGTTTTTTAACCCTGTCCCGATAAGTCGCGTGATTTCCCGCTCCCGAGTTGTCAGACTGGCCAATTTTTCCAGTTCGTGCGTGTCGTCTCTACGAGCATTGATTCGAATTGGAACCGGTTGTGTTCCTTGGGTCCGCGGCCTACGTTCGTTGAAGTTGAGACCTTCGATAAGGGTAATGAGTACCGCTGCAGGCTGAATCTTTAAGAAGACGCCTGCCGCGCCCGCACAAAGAGCCTTACGGCTTACTTCCTCGTCTTTGAGGTCACTTAGGAGGAGGATAAGACAATCTTCGGATGCTTTCTGTAAACCGCCAATCAATTCATTGATTTGCTCACCTAGAACCTCAATGTCTATAAGGATGAGATCAGGACGATCCCTCCTTGCGATCTCCACGGCGGTGGTGGCGGTGCTGGCCTCAGCGACTACAATCACGTCCCGGTGATTCTGCAAAATCATCCGTACACCAGCCCGCAGCAGTGGATTTAAACTGACAATCATGACTCTAATCGTCATAGTTTTGCTGGGACCTCAGATAGACTTAACAACCTTCGCATAGGTGTACCTAACCGCATATTACCCCGTGCAATCGGAATTCCTGGAGGGCGGCCGCAAAAAAACCAACCCTAGACTAGAGGAAGGATCGGACGGCCTTGTTAGAGAGCTACAATGAGGTCAAGCCGATCCTGACCGCTAGAGTAGCCTGTCCCATACTCATTGTCTATCGGGGAATACCTGACAATACTTAATCGATGTTTCACCTAGAAGGTGGGTATCCCCGTAAGGCCGACAAGGAACAGCAGAACTTACTAGCGTGTGCGCGATTTTCCCCACTTTTTCCTATCCAGATTAAGTAACTAGTTTCGTTTAGCGAGCGCAGGTGAAGCAAGTTGCCTGCTATCTGTAAAAGCCTTTATAAACAGTATGTTAAGTGCCCTTCGCAAAGAGGTTGTCAACGTTCTCGTCAGCTACTTCGCCTAGAAATCGTCTGTGTGGTTCTTAACCCTTAGAAAAAACAGGATTTTAGTCGCGATTAGAGACATGCCCAATACAACTAAACACTGTCAAGTTTTCGTGACGATCTCGACAGTCAGATGTCCATTTTTCTGTCGGCCGGAATAGTCAACTAATCGCGAGCACGTGGCCTTCTGGTTCGCAGTCGGGGAACACTCCGGCTGCACGCGCCTAAAGCAAGCGGCAAAAGTACCTGCCGGTGGAGTTAGATGCTTCTGGTCAGGAGGTCCGCAACGACAAAACGGAGGATTTGACACAAAACCTGGCCCGTTTGTGCCGCTTTAGGCACAAATGGACGCAAATTATGACTATAGATTACGACAGTAGCGCCACTCTTGAGACAAATCTACACATGAAAAAGGCACAACCATATGATGCGCAGAAGTGTCCAACAACGCACAATGCCTGGGCGGGTAGTAACGCCATTTGTTGAATGGGACCGAGAGGGCAGAGCTTCATCAATTGGATTAACTAGGCATAAAACTCGGCATATAAATAATTAGGTAATTTGGTTGGTAACGTATCGCTAAAGCTAGACTCCCAACTCCACGCCGGCAACCTTCTTGGTTCCTTCCTGTTCGGCTTATAGCCTTTTCCTTCTCCTTTGCGCAAGCTTAAATGTGAACTGTGCGATCCAAAATCGGAGCGAAAGATGAACCAGAAAACAGATATCATCACGACCCAGCCAGTCCCAGCAGAGGAATCAGGAAATACTTTTGGCGAATACATTCGTATCTGCCGGCAACACCTCTGGCTCATTATTATGTTAACGGTTGGATCCGGCATCCTTGCAGCGGTGTGGTCCTACATGCAGACGCCCGTGTACGGTGCAAAAGCGACAATCGTTATTGAGCAGGAAAGTCCGGGAGCCTTGGAAAAAGATAGGTATCGTGGTCCGGATACCGCTCCAGAGTACTTTCAAACACATTTTGAACTGATGAAGAGTCATCGTGTCCTTCAGAAAGCGGCAGAGCTTCTCCATCTTTCGGAACAACCAGAATATCAATCGCATCCCTCTGGTGTAAACACTCTCGTATCCATCCTGTCGGACACGATCCGCCAATTTGCAAAGCCGGTTGAAAACACATCCGAAGGTTCACAGGAAGCAAAACAGGATCGTCTATTGAAGAGCTTTAGCGCTCATATCGATATTATGCCGATTCGCGGGGCCAGGCTGGCGCATATTACTGTGAATTCTGAGAGTCCGAAATTTGCTGCCGACGCCGCCAACACATTGGCCATGGTCTACATTGAACGCAGTCAGGAGCTAACCTCTAATTCAAAAGAGAAGGCGGCCCAGTGGTTTACCGCCCATCTCGACGAATTACGCAATAAAGTTCAAGCCTCTCAACAGGCGCTGTATCTCTTTCGCGCCAAACATGGGCTTCTAGAAGGACAGGAGCAGCAAGCCGTTGCTGCTCATAAGTTCGTCGAAGTGAATTCAGAACTTCTCAAAGCGGAAATGAAAAGAACCGAGGCCCAGTCACGGTACCAGCAAATTGAATCACTTCTGAACACTCGGAACGACAAGGGAACGACCGATTGGTCAAATTTGGATGCCTCTACCGAAGTCCTGAGCTCGCCGCTCATTCAGACTTTACGGACTCAAGAGATCAAGGCATCAGGACAGGTCGCCGAGTTATCGGACAAGTATGGCCCTCTTCATCCTAAACTGGCCCGTGCGAAGGCAGAGCTTGAAGCTCTGCGTGAGCGGATCCAAAACGAGACTCACAAGATTCGCGACTCAGTTAAACGTGAGTATGACATGTCACTGACGCGTGAACGGGCAATTAAGGATTCGGTCAACCGGCATAGCAAAGAAAAAATTCAGCTCGAGCAGTATCAAATCGAGCACGGCATGTTGGAACGGGAAGCACAAAGCAGTCAACATTTGTACGATATGTTCCTCAAGGTGTCGAAAGAAGCCGATCTCTCATCAGGGATGAGAACCAATAACGTCTATCTCGCGGATCCTGCCGTGCCGACCTCGATCCCTGTGAAACCCAGAAAAAGTTTAAACACCATGCTGGGGCTCATGATGGGGTTCATGATGGGTGTCGGCCTCGCTTTTGTTCGAGAATCGCGCGACAGAAGCCTCAAAGGACCTGATGATGTGGAGCGGTATCTTCCTAGTATTTCGCTGCTCGGCATGGTCCCTCTGCTGTCTAAAAAGGATTCAGCGAAAGGGACACTCCTGCTTCCTGCAAACTCCATCGGCCCCGTTGCCGAAAGTTTTCGCACGATCCGAACCAGCTTGCTGCTTTCAAGTCCGGGTCAACTGCCGTCGTGTGTCCTGATAACAAGCCCGGGAGGCAGTGAAGGGAAAACTACCCTTGCCGTAAATCTCGCAAAGGCTTTGGCGCAATTGGAAGATACGCGCGTCATTCTGATCAACACCGATCTTCGGCAGCCCGATCCTCATCCCATCTATACAATTCAAACCGGCAATGGGAAACCCAAGGGCCTCGCCGATTTCTTGGCGGCCAGTGCGGATGTCAGGGAGATCGTCCATCAGACCGAAATACCCAATCTGTCCGTGATACCGGGAGGCCCATGCCCTCGCAACCCATCCGAGTTGCTGCATTCCAAACATATGACCAGGTTGCTGAGGT
>JBBRRL010000282.1:0-4181 GCA_038200775.1 Nitrospirales bacterium | reverse complement strand
TCTGGGGTGAGGTTTTGAACCGTACCACGCTTCCTGAGAGAACTCAAGGCTGGGTGTGTGTTGACTTGAGGAACGGTTGCAAGCCTCGAGGCCGCGAATGCCTGTATACGTGCTAACATTTAACGATCCGACTCACGGGGTAGTCGCATGAGCAGGGCAAAAGTGGTTGTCATTGGAGGCGGGTTCGGCGGCCTTAACGCCGTCAGACATCTCAAGAAGGATGGTGATCTGGACATTGTCCTGCTTGACAGAAAAAATCACCATCTCTTTCAGCCCCTGCTGTACCAGGTCGCGACCGCGGCGCTCTCGGCGGCTGATATTGCTTCGCCGTTGCGCCGAATCTTTCGACGTAACCGCAACGTTACCGTGTTGCTCGACGAAGCGATCGCCATTGATCGTGTCAAACGAGTGGTGTGCTTGGAAACGGGGGAACCGCTGGCCTTTGATTATTTGGTTATCGCGCCGGGTTCCTGTACGTCGTATTTCGGTAAAGACGACTGGAGGCAGCATGCGCCCGGGTTAAAAACCCTATCCGACGCGCTCGAGATTCGTGAGCGGATTCTGATGTCGTTCGAGCAAGCGGCCCGTGCCGAGAGCCCATCGCTTCTACAGAGATACCTCACCTTCGTCATTGTCGGAGCAGGGCCCACCGGGGTAGAGCTTGCGGGAGCACTTGCAGAGATCGCGCGTCGATCCGTGGCCCTTGATTTTCCCATGCTGCCAATGGCCCAGTTCAAAGTCATTCTGCTCGAAGGCGGACCTTCAATCCTTCCGACCTTTGCTCCGGAGTTGCGCCGGGACGCGTTCCAATTTTTAAAGGAGCTGGATGTCGATGTCCGATTCAAGGCTCAAGTCACGGATGTGACCGCCGAAGGTGTGTGGTGTGGAGACACGTTCATCGATAGCGGGAATGTGATCTGGGCTGCAGGGACCGCGGCGTCTCCGCTGCTGGGATCGCTTGAGACTCCGCTTGATCGTCAAGGGCGAGTGGTCGTGCAGACGGACTTGTCGATTCCAGATGACCCGTCGATATTTGTGATCGGCGATGCCGCGTGTTTTCGAACCGACGAAGGCTCGCCATTGCCGGCACTCGCCCCTGTTGCCTTGCAGCAAGGACAGTATGTCGCCGGCATCATTCAACAGGCCATCTCAGCCGACCGACGACGCGCCTTTCGATACGTCGACCGCGGAACCATGACCACGATCGGAAGAGCCAAGGCCGTGGCGGAGATCCGGGGATTGCGGTTTTCAGGACTACTGGCGTGGGTTCTATGGTGTGTGGTGCACGTGTTTTTTCTTATCGAATTTCGTAATCGCGTGCGAGTCTCGCTGGAATGGCTGTGGTACTACCTGACCTTTAAACCAGGCACTGTTCTTCTCTATGGGACTCATGGCCGCACGCCTCCGTCTCAGCCGCACACCGAATCCGGTTGCGATTAATAATGGCCTATTGTGGCATATAGAAATGGTACCGACCGGCTGCGAAATCTGAGAGTGAATATGCCCTTCCTCAGTTCATGGTAAGGACTACACGGAAGCGCGCTTTGCCGCTCAGCATGCGATCGTAAGCTTCGGCGGCCTGCGCAAGGGGAAAGGTTTCAACCATGGGACGGATGCCTGTGAGAGCGCAAAAGTTCAGTGCATCTTGCGAGTCCTGGGCAGTCCCGGAAGGCCAGCCTTGGATCGATCGTCTCTTCCCAATGAGTTGGACGGGTGTGACAGTAATGGGATCAGCCGAGGCTCCCACCACGAGCAATTTTCCGCCAACCCCGAGTCCCTCGATCACCTCCGTCATGGCTTTGCCGTTAGGGACAGTGGCCAAAATTACGGAAGCGCCGCCCATTTTCGTCAGTTCATCAGCTACGTTGACTGCATCTGAATCGAGGTACCGGCTGGCGCCAAGATTCAGCGCCAACGATTTCTTATCCTTGCCCCTGCCAATGGCAACTGTGCGATATCCCATTTTGCTGGCGAACTGCAGGCCCAAATGTCCGAGTCCACCCATGCCCTGGACGGCCACCAGATCTCCTGCCACGGCGCCGCTATGGCGCAGGCTATTAAAGGTCGTGATGCCGGCGCACAGGATGGGAGCGGCCTCTACCGGCGCTAAGACGTCCGGAATCAATGCCAGTACGTCGCTCCGTGCAATCATATACTGGGCATACCCGCCGTCATCATGGAATCCCGTGATCCTCAGATTCTCACAAGTGATGAAATCGCCGCGACGGCATGAGACGCAATGACCGCAGTGCGCGCCATGCCACCCTACTCCGACGCGTTGCCCCTTCTGCCATACGGTGACTCCCGGTCCGACTTCGTCGATGATGCCAGCCACTTCGTGGCCTGTGACGCGCGGGTACTGCATCCCTGGCCAATGTCCTTCCTTCACAAACACATCGCTATGACAAACTCCGCAAGCCTCCACCTTGAGGCGCACATGGTTGTGACCCGGAACCGGCACCTCTCGCTTGACGACCTCGAAGGGTGAACCCGCACGCGTGATCTGCACCGCTGTATTCTGTGCCATCATCAGGCCTCTTGTCCTTGGCACCTAATTCTGTGCCTTTGCGCTGGTTTGTTTCGCCCACTTGAAGCTACGCCTTGCGTTTCGCCCACTTGAAGCTACGCCTTGCGATTGTAGTTGGTCAAGATGTGCAAGGAGTGGCCGGTCCGTTCACGGCTCCGGCTTCGCACAAGACCTGTGGTGGTGAGAGGGTGGCCTGATATGCCGAGCGTTTCGAGCGTACCGGCGGTCGGTCAGGATTAAATTCGGGGCCCATCCTGGGCTTCTGGTGGATACTAGGAGACTTGCTTAGAAATTGATCCTTCCGTTATAGTCAGACTCCTGCGAAGGCCATGAGTGCTCTTCACCTTTACATGAGACCAACTCTCCCATGTCCTTAGAAGAAGTTCTCGAGCGCCGCATCGCCGTCCTCGACGGGGCGATGGGGACAATGATCCAGACCTATGAGCTGGATGAGGCTGGCTACCGGGGGCGGGAGTGGGCCGATCATCCAAAGGATCTCAAGGGTTGTAACGATCTCCTATCGATCACCCAGCCGGGTATCATCGAGACGATCCATCGGCAGTATCTTGAAGCCGGCGCAGATATCATTGAAACCAATACGTTCAACTCCACGTCCATCTCGATGGCCGACTATCAACTGGAGAATCGGGTGTACGAGCTGAATCTGGCGGGGGCAACGGTTGCCCGCCGGGCCGTTGACGGGGTGATGGCGAAGGAGCCGAAACGGCCTCGGTTTGTGGCGGGAGCGATCGGCCCCACCAACCGCACTGCCTCAATGTCTCCTGATGTCAACGATCCAGCCTTCCGGGCGGTCACTTACGATGACCTTGTCACGGCCTACTACGAACAAGTCCGCGGGCTCATGGATGGTGGAGTGGACCTGCTTCTCGCCGAGACCGTGTTTGACACGTTGAACGTCAAGGCGGCGCTCTTTGCGATCGATAAGTTTTTCGAGGACCATGGCCGGCGCATCCCCGTCATGGTCTCAGTGACCATCACCGACCAAAGTGGCCGCACCCTTTCCGGCCAGACCATAGAAGCCTTTTGGAATTCGATCGCGCATATGCCTCTGTTGAGCGTGGGCATTAACTGCGCCTTGGGCGCCAAACAGATGCGTCCCTACATGGAGGAACTCTCCACAATCGCTCCGGTCTACGCAAGTTGTTATCCGAATGCCGGTTTGCCGAACGCCTTTGGCGGATTCGATGAGACTCCGGAGATCATGGCATCCGATCTCGGGGAGTTTGCCGCCAGCGGCTGGCTGAACATCGTCGGGGGGTGCTGCGGCACGACACCCCCGCACATCCATGCCATTGCCGAAGCCGTGAAGGATGCGAGACCGCGCCGGCGCGCGGTTCCCAAACCCTACACGCGGCTGAGCGGCCTTGAGCCTGTGACCATTCGCCCGGAGACAAACTTTGTCAATGTCGGGGAACGCACAAACGTTACCGGTTCCCCTGCGTTCTCGAAATTGATCCTGAGCGGCGATCTCGAAAGCGCCTTGGCGGTTGCGCGCCAGCAGGTCGAGGGCGGGGCGCAAGTGATCGACGTGAACATGGATGAAGGGATGCTGGATTCAATCGAGGCGATGACGAGATTTTTAAAGCTCATCGCCTCCGAGCCCGACATTACCCGCGTGCCGATCATGATCGAT
>JBBRRL010000281.1:0-4187 GCA_038200775.1 Nitrospirales bacterium | reverse complement strand
CAAGGATCTCGTGGTGGACATGCGGCCATTCTGGGAGAAAACGAGGGCAGTTGTGCCGTGGCTCTTAACGGAGGATCGGAGCCCACTCCGCGAAGCAGAGGGGACACTGATATCGCAGGCGCTCCCAAGCGCCAAGGCCTTCCACAATGCGGACGCCTGTATCATGTGTGGCGCCTGTGTCGCGGCCTGCATGTCTCACGAAGCCGATAGGAATTTCCTCGGCCCTGCAGCCTTAGCCAAGGCCTACCGGTTCGTTGCGGACGCGCGGGAAGGCGAAGGCCCTCGGACATTGCGGTTGGCCGCGCTCCAGGAGTCCACCGGAATATGGGATTGCACCCGTTGTAATTTCTGCGTCCAGGTGTGCCCCAAAGACGTGCAACCGATGGAGCAGATCATACGCCTGCGACGCGCCGCAATCGAGCGGGGCCTCACCAATACGGAGGGGGCACGTCATGTCACGGGGTTTCGCGACTTGATCGCCCAATATGGGCGATTAAACGAAGCTTTGATGCCGCTCAAAATCGTTGGTGCGCAGCTTCGACGCCTCATCGACATTCTTCCCCTCGGCCTCCACATGCTATGGAAGGGGAAGGTGCCGAGCCCGCTACACTCAAGAATCAAGGGTGCGGATCGTATCCGCGCAATCCTCGAGCGAAAGGACATCCGGCGCGAGGTTGGATGAAGCAATCAGGAGTCCCGCGTCACGGTCTTAATTCTAAAGGTAGCGTCGGAACCATTGCCGGGCCAACTGCGCGACTTCTTGTAACGTACCCGGTTCCTCAAAGAGGTGTGTTGCCCCGAGGATGATTTCGAGTTTCTTCTCACTTGTCATCCGCGTCATTGCCTCTCGATTTAATTCAATCACAGGGAAGTCCTCTCCACCGACAATAAGCAGAACTGGCGTTGTCAGACGCGTCAGGGCCGGACCCGCAAGATCCGGCCGTCCGCCACGGGACACGACGGCCTTGATGATGTCTGGATGTTCGGCGGCGGCCATGACTGCCGCACCCGCTCCGGTGCTCGCGCCGAAGTACCCTATTCGGAGGTCTTTCGTGGTGGCCTGGCGTGTCAGCCAATCGGTGGCACCCCTCAGGCGATCGGCAAGCAGCGGGATATCAAAGCGCAAATGAGCCGTCTGCATGTCAGCGACTTCTTCTTGAGGAGTGAGAAGGTCGATGAGCAAGGTGCCGAGGCCGCCTTCCCGTAGAATGTGCGCCACATAGCGATTCCGTGGACTGAGACGTCCGCTGCCACTTCCGTGCGCGAAAAGCACAATACCTGTCGCGTCGCGCGGGATCTCGAGGTCGCCTTGCAGGCTGACATTGCCCGCGCGAATCTGTACTCGATTGGAGTAGTCTTCGAGCCCGCCGCTATGTCCGGGTCGAGCCGGCAACCCGGGTTCCGGCTCATCTTTGAATCCTGGATCGACTGGGGGGTGATTCACTTCCAACTGTTGCTCTGACCCAGAGGTCGAAGGAACGTCTAGGCGGTGGTCACGCGTGCTTCACAGATTGTCGCGAATCGGTTGGTTCGTCGGCGAGCCGTAGTGCGCGCTTGACGCGCAAGCGCTGTGGGCATTGCGCCAGAATGGCCTTCACGTTTCAGCGCATTTAAGGCTGCGGGTGATCGGCCTTCCGACGGTTTCCGACGCTGCCGCGTTTGCCCGACACGATACGCACTTTTTGCGTTCTGCCGTGTTTTCTCTGATACTTGCCCAGGCTCCGGCGGTGGAAGCTTGACTCCGGCGCGGCGGGCTTTTGAAAGGCCGATTGCAATGGGCTGCTTGGTCGATCGAGCCCCGTGTTTGCCCTGGCGGAGATGCTCTATTTCCTCGCGCACGGACTCACCGGCCTGTGTGGTCGGGCTCTTACCTCACGCGCATCTTGCTGAGCTCGCTTCAAGGTCGTCTTGGACGGCATGTTGACCCCCCAATTTTCTTGTGGCGACTGCGCCAAATGATATAGCCAACTTCATCTGCAATACATCCTACGAAAGCTTTTCAGGAAAGACACTCAAGTGGGATTCTGTTCTGATCGCGGATGACCTGTGTCGGATGGAATCTAATCCCTTGGTGATCTGTCCCAGTCGGGATCCGAAACTCGAAGACAGATGCTTGCCTTAATTCTGGCCTGTGTCTCTAGTATAATTGATCAAGACAACAGAGATGTCCTGTGCGACTAGACCCTGACATTCAACAAGTCCATGATCGCGTCTGCCGGATGATTTGTGACGCCGGGGGACGTCCTCTGCTGGTCGGCGGCTGTGTCCGCGACCTGCTCCTCGGGGCGACTCCCAAAGACGTGGACATTGAAGTCTATGGACTTGAACCGGAACGCCTCCTGGCGGTCTTACGACAGGAGTTTGAAGTCGATCTCGCCGGAGAGGCCTTCGGCGTTCTCAAGATCCGTCAGTATCCTATTGACGTGTCACTTCCACGCCGGGAATCAAAACAGGGACTCGGTCATCGCGGATTTATGGTGTTGAGCGATCCCTGGATGACCGTCGAGGAAGCGGCTTCGCGACGGGATTTTACCATCAACGCCGTCGCCATGGACCCGGTGACGGAAGAGATCCTGGATCCTTTCCATGGGCGACGGGATCTCGACCAGGGCCTACTTCGTCATACGAGCGCTCATTTTGGAGAGGATCCGCTGCGCGTCTTACGTGGCATGCAGTTGGTCAGCCGATTCCATCTCACTGCGAGTCCGGACACGATAGCCCTCTGCCGGGATCTGATTGAGGAATACTCCACGCTCTCCCAAGAGCGGATCTGGGCAGAGTGGAGTAAGTGGGCGACCCGGTCACAGTATCCTTCTCTCGGACTGAAATTCCTTCAGGACACCGGCTGGCTGTCGCTTTACCCTGAGCTCGTGGCGCTACAGGGGTGTCCTCAGGAGCCCGGATGGCATCCCGAAGGCGATGTCTGGACACATACCTTGTTTGTCGTCGACGAAGCCGCGCGCATTGCCGCGCGTGATGGTCTTGACCATCAAGAGCACATGGTCCTGGTCCTTGCGGCGCTGTGTCATGACCTTGGCAAGCCATCGACCACCGCGTTCGTCGATGGCCGCATTCGATCGCACGGACACACTGAGTGCGACCAGATCGTGGAGTCCTTTCTCAGTCGTCTAGGACCACCGAAGGAAGTGACAGCCCGAATACTGACCCTCGTGCACTATCACTTATCGCATACGCACTTTGACGGATCTCCACGACATGTCCGTCGTTTAACACTTGCCTTGGGCAAGTCGGGAGAGAGTCTTCGCATGTTAGCCAGGCTCGTGGAGGCGGACGCGAGCGGGCGCCCGCCGCTGTCGCGGCAACTCCCGCCGGCAATGCGCGACATGTTGAAGGTTGCCGAAGAATTGACCCTCGGCGAACATGGCCCACGGCCTCTACTACTTGGACGGCATCTTCTTGCGGCCGGTATGGCGCCCGGGCCCCAGATGGGCATTGTCTTGCGAGAAGCCTATGAGGCGCAATTAGATGGGATTTTTTCGACGGTCGAAGCCGGACTCACGTGGCTCAGAACACGAGCCCCGAGCAATACAAACGAAACAATATTATGATCGGGAAGTTCAGGTCTGGCATCTGTCTGTATTCGCGAAAGATCAATCCTAGGACATCGGGCGACGAAATCTGGGGACCTTCAACACTCTGGAAGAGGCCAAGAGACACGAACGCGCAGTGCAGTTTTTTAAGCGAAGGAAGGGAAAGGGGATAGGCTACCTTCTTTGAGGCTTTCGGCCACTGTCCAGGGGAATGCCTTAAACAAAGCAGCCTGTCCCCATTTAATGGCGTGCGCGGTATGTTATAGTCGCATCCGTAAAAGCGAGGGCCGGAGTCCAAGATGAAGTACGCATTGTTTCCGGGATGTGCTGCCAAGGGCGCCACGCCCGAGCTCTACCAATCGACCATGGCCATCATCGGCCGTCTGGGAATTACAGTGACGGAACTGGATTCCGCATCATGCTGCGGGGCTGGGGTGGTGGCCGAGGCAGACCCCGATGGGGCACTCGCCCTGAGCGCACGCACGTTTGCGCAGGCCGAACAGTTGGGGCTCGATGTCATGACGATCTGCGGCACCTGCCAGGGTATCATGGGCGGCGCGAACCGCAAATTGAAGCAGGATCCGGCCCTGTTGGAGCGCGTCAATCGGCTGATCGAGCCGGAAGGGCTGATGTACT
>JBBRRL010000280.1:0-4187 GCA_038200775.1 Nitrospirales bacterium | reverse complement strand
GAGGAGACACGGCGTCGGGCGGCTCCAAGCCAGCGGTTCTGGAAAGCGGTGCGACGATCAAGGTGCCGCTCTATCTGGACGAGGGAGTCATCGTCAGAGTCGATAGCCGGACTCGAGAGTTTGTAGAACGAGCCTAATGAAGAAACGCCCCTCGACCTCCGGCCAAAGGGAAACAAAAGCCCCAGCAAAGCTGCGCGCTGACGCCCTCATTGATCCAAAGGTGTTGCAAGAGCTGATCGATATTTTCCAGACGGCGGGACTCGCGGATCTTGAGATCGAGCGCGAGGGCCTTCGAGTCCGACTGCGCAAGGAGGACACTTCTCCGCCGACACCCGTCAGAGAAGTGTCTGTCCACGTGCCCGATCATTCCCGCACACTTCCGGCGCCCGTCCAGACATCTTCACTTTCAGCGGCCGCAGGGCTATTGACCATCACCTCTCCGATCGTCGGCATTTTCTACCGGTCCGCGTCACCGGACACCGAAGCATATGTCGAAGAAGGTGCGTATGTCAGAAAAGGCCATGTCCTGTGTATCGTTGAAGCCATGAAGCTGATGAATGAAATCGAGTCGGAAGTCGACGGACGCGTGGTAAAGATTCTTCTTGAGAATGCGAAGCCCGTCGAATACGGAGAGCCACTGTTTCTGATCGAGCCGGGCGCGAAGCCGGAGGACTAGATGTTCAAGAAAATCCTCGTGGCCAATCGCGGAGAGATTGCGGTCAGGATCATCCGAGCGTGCAAGGAACTCGGCGTCCGAAGCGTGGCGGTGCACTCCGATGTGGATGTCGATGCGCTGCACGTGCGGCTCGCGGACGAACATCTGTGTATCGGCCCGGCCGAGCCACTCTTAAGTTACCGCAACATCCCGAGCATCCTGAGCGCGGCGGAGATTACCGCCTGCGAGGCCATCCATCCTGGCTATGGTTTCCTCGCGGAGAATGCGCACTTTGCGGAGGTGTGTGAGTCCATCGGCATAAAGTTTATCGGCCCCAGTTCCGAGAATATCGCGACGATGGGGGACAAGGCGAAAGCACGCGAGTTGATGATTCGTCAGGGCGTCCCCGTGATGCCTGGCAGCGAAGGAGAGATCGATACGGCCGAGGAAGCGGCGGTGGTGGCGGCGAAGATAGGCTATCCCGTCATCGTGAAAGCGTCCGCCGGCGGCGGGGGGCGCGGAATGCGCGTCGTCAACCGAGAAGATGAGCTCACCCATGCATTTCAGGCGGCGCGCGCCGAGGCCTCTGCCGCTTTTGGGGATGAGTCGGTGTATATCGAAAAATACTTTCTCGAACCCCGTCACATCGAGGTGCAGATCCTGGCAGACGAGCGAGGCCGCACCATTTCTCTGGGAGAGCGAGACTGCTCGATCCAGCGGCGCTATCAAAAGCTGATCGAAGAATGTCCTTCTCCGGCCGTCGACGATCGGCTCCGACGGGAACTTGGTCGGGTGGCCGTAGAGGTCGCGCAAGCCGTACGTTATCGAAATGCCGGAACCGTCGAATTCCTGATGGACAAGGACCGGCGTTTCTTCTTCATGGAAATGAACACGCGCATCCAGGTCGAGCATCCGATCACGGAAGAGGTGACAGGGATTGATCTCGTGAAGGAGCAGATCAAAATCGCGGCAGGCATGTCACTGGCATGGAAACAACAGGATGTGAAAATGAATGGCCACAGCATCGAATGCCGGATCAATGCCGAATGCCCTGAAAAGTTCACTCCCTCTCCGGGGCGGATCTCCCGGTTTCATGCACCGGGCGGTCCCGGGGTGCGAATTGACACAGCGATTGAGACCGGAGCGGAAATTCCGTCGCAGTACGACTCCCTCATCGCGAAACTCATCGTACGGGGGCAGAACCGTGACGAAGCGCTCGCGCGGATGCGACGGGCGCTTCAGGAATGCGTGGTGGAGGGTATTAAAACGACGCTCCCGCTGCACCGACGAATCTTTGATGATCCCGATTTCCAGAAAGGCCGGTTCTCCACTTCGTTTGTCGAACGGTTTTTTGCCGCCGCCAATTCGACGCAATCGTCCTCTTGACACAGACACCCAGCGCCCTTTTTCCAGGTGGACTCTACCTCATTCTTGATCCCGCGGTAGCAGGGAGCCGGTCACTCGACGAGATTGTCACTGACGCGCTGAACCTGGGTGTGCGTGTGTTTCAACTTCGCATCAAGACCCCTCATACAGAGGAATTCTATAACGAGGCCTTCCGGTTGGCGCCGCTGATTCAAGCGGCCGGTGGCCGGTTATTCGTGAACGATCGGTGCGATGTCTCTCTGGCTGTCGGGGCCGATGGTGTGCACCTAGGTCAGCAGGATCTCCCGCTAGGCGAGGCGCGTGCATTGCTCGGTGACGGTATGCTTATCGGGATTTCGACGCACAACGTGGCACAAGCTCTCGAGGCGGAGGCGCTAGGGGCGAACTATATCGGCTTTGGCCCAATTTTTCCGACCCGCACGAAGACGGACCCAGAGCCGGTGGTAGGCATTGAAGGCCTCCGTGAGGTCCGGTCGCGCGTCCGACTCCCCATTGTAGCAATCGGAGGCATCACCGCTGCGAATATCAGCGCGGTGGCTCACGCCGGCTCCGAGGCGCCCGCGGTCCTATCGGCCGTGCTTCAGGCTGCTGATCCGGCGCGCGCCCTTGCTGAATTGATGACGGCGATTCAACGCTGATGCCACACGCGCTCCGTCGGATTCTTCCAATATGGACGTGAACCCGCCTAGCGTTTTCGACGGCTCGCGGGGCGTTTGATTTTGGACAGGCCCGGGCTCTTTCGGGGCGCGCCCGGTGATTTGCGCGGGGCGGCTGTTTCAAGTTCGGCCAGGCGGCGTTCCAGTTCGCGCATCTGCTGGCGGAGTTCCGGAAGTTTCGCGATCACGCCGGTTGATCGTAGCCACGCTTTGTGCGGCATCGCGGGGAAGCCAGCGACGACCTCATGGGATCCGACATCGCGGACCACGCCGGTGCGCGCAGCGATCATCACTTGGTCGCCTATAGTGACATGATCGGCGATGCCGGCTTGACCTCCAATCATGACATGATGTCCGGTCGAGCTGCTGCCAGCGATTCCCACCTGGGCCACAATGATGTTATCTTCGCCAATCTTGACGTTGTGCGCCACCTGAACAAGATTATCGACCTTCGTGCCACGCCTGATGACTGTGGTACCGTAGGTAGCCCGATCAACCGTCACATTGGCGCCCAGTTCGACATCATCTTCGATGAGGACGGTGCCGATCTGTGGAATCTTGTGATGCCGCCCATCGTGCTGCAAGTAGCCGAACCCGTCACTGCCGATCACCGTCCCAGGGTGAATAATTACCCGGTTGCCGATGGTCACGCCTTCTCGAACAGTGACATTCGAATACAGCACGCAGTCCTCGCCGATGAGGGAACCCCGGCCGATAAAAACACCTGGATAGAGGCGCGTTCCTCGACCGATCGACGCGGCGTCATCCAACGTCACAAATGGCCATACGGAGACGTCTTCGCCGAGGGTCACGTTCTTTCCGATGTGGGCCAGGTTGCTCAGCCCCACACTGGGGAGCTTCGCGACGAAGAACTCTGTGACGACTTTGGTCATGGCGAGCGCCGGACGGGCAACCACGATCTGAGGGCGTGTCAGTTCCGGGATGGCGTGAGCGGTGAGAATTGCCCCTGCACGACTGGTAATGGCGGCTTGCAGGGCCGTGTCAGCCTGAAGAAATGAGAGATCGGTGGGTTGCGCATCACTAAGGGCCGCGGCGCCGGTAATCGGGGTCTCCGGAGGCCCAATGAGAGTGCCGCCCAGGAATGCAGCGATCTGACCTGTGGTGACAGAGGTAGCAGGCATGGCTGGTCAGAATAGTCAATTTCGGAATCACGGTCAAGGTACGCTATAATTCTTTCTCTATGATTCAGATCAAGATCTGCGGAATCACGAATTTCGATGACGCCCTGGCGGCCGTCGATGCGGGGGCCGATGCGCTGGGCTTTGTCTTCTACCCGAAAAGTCCACGAGCGGTCTCCCGGCAGACGGCTGCTGGAATCGTCGCGCGTCTGCCGGAATCGATCACGCCGGTGGGGGTTTTCGTTGACGAGGATCCACAGATCGTACGTGAGACGCTGCACGAGTGCTCCCTTCGCATGGCCCAGCTTCATGGCTCGGAGAGTGCAGCCTATTGCTCAGCACTTAAGTGTC
>JBBRRL010000279.1:0-4192 GCA_038200775.1 Nitrospirales bacterium | reverse complement strand
GATCACCAAATGACCCGGCGAAAATTGCTATTTGATTCCTATCTTGGGCTGGGCGGCCTGGCGCTGATGGACCTGCTTTCCGCCGATTCAGCCCGAGCGTCGGTTGAGTCCGATAATCCGATGGCGCCGAAACCTCCGCATCTTCCATGCAAAGCGAAGAGCTGTATATTCCTGTTCATGGAAGGAGGCGTGAGTCAAATGGACACCTACGAGTACAAGCCGGCGCTGACCAAATATGCGGGAAAACAGATGCCGAAAGCAGAACGTACGACGGGTGAACTGGCCACGTTTTCCGCCGCGCCTAATCGCGTAATTCCGCCATATTGGGAATTCAAACAGCACGGTGAATCGGGCCGATGGCTGTCGAGTCTGCTGCCGAATCTCGCGACTCGCGTTGACGACATCGCGTTTATCCACGGCTTGAAAGTGGACAACAACAATCATGGTCCCGCTGTTTATCACACGCTGACTGGCAATATGTTTCCCGGCAGCGCTTCCATAGGCGCATGGGTCACTTACGGCTTGGGCAGCGAAAATCGGGACCTGCCGGGATTCGTGGTGATGGGCGACCGGCGCGGCGCGACCATCGGCGGCGCGGGGGTCTGGGGTAATGGCTACTTGCCCGCCGCCTATCAAGGTACGCTATTCCGTAACGGTGCGACGCCCATAGTCGACCTAAACAGGCGTCACGATATGACTCCCGCACAACAACGCTCCGAGCTCGATCTGCTCAAGTGGGTGAATGAGAAACATGCCGCGGAGCGATCCGGGACGAGTGAGTTGGACGCACGCATTGCCTCATACGAGCTGGCATTTCGAATGCAGACCAAGGCCCCTGAGTTGGTGGATCTGACCAAAGAGTCTGAGGTGACCCGTAGCTTATATGGCCTGGACGATCCGCTTACGAAACCGTTTGGGCGGCAATGCCTGCTGGCGCGCAGAATGGTGGAGCGGGGGGTGCGCTTCGTGAAACTGCTGCACGGCGCCGGCGGCGATCGATGGGACGATCACGGCGCCATTCAGGAGCGCTTACCTGTACATTGCCGGGAAGTGGATAAGCCGATCGCGGGATTGCTTACCGATTTGAAATCACGCGGGTTGCTGGATTCCACGCTAGTCGTGTGGGCATCGGAAATGGGACGTACGCCCTTCGACAATAACTTGACAACCGACAAGCCCGGTCGCGATCACAATCAGTACGGACTCGTGGCTTGGATGGCGGGCGGCGGCGCAAAACCTGGCGCGACGTTCGGCCAAACGGACGACTTTTCAGTGCGCGCGGCAGGGGAGGAGATTCCGGTGCGAGACCTCCATGCCACGCTGTTGCACTTACTGGGGCTCGACCAGAACCGCCTGACTTACCTCCACGCGGGCCGTTATAAGAAACTGACCGACATCGGTGGTCGTGTAATTCGAGAGGTCATTGCTTAAACTCACAAAGGAGATCCTGGAATGACTCGGGAAATACGACTGATTCGCGAGACCGCTTTGACTATATCTCCTTCAACAACCACCGAACCGCGCGCCTCTGGAGCTTGAGATATTCCGGAGCCCATAGCGCGTGGATCGTATGTCCGACAGATGTAAATACGACGCGGCCGTTGCTGTAATCGTAAGCCCAACCTGCGACCGATTTCGAACCCAAGCTCTGAAAAGTTAAGCCATCGACGTTTTCGGCCTCGAGCAGAATGTTCTTGGGATCTTTATCGTAATTAACGTAATGTTGTTCGTCGTTGACCATGAAATCTTTGATGCCCTGCGTAATCGGGTGCTTTGCGTTAACGACGCGGACCTTAAAAGGCCTGAGCGTCGGGTGTCCGATATATGCGCCCCCCATCACATCGCGATAGGTCTTCGACGACAGCGAGACATGACTGTTGTTGTGGAGAGAGTAGAAGCCGTTTCCTCGCGAGACGAACTCTTTGAGGGCGTCCGCCTGCCCTTCTGTCAGCCAGTTTCGTGGCTTTGGCTCAGGGAAGTCTTCCCGATTTTCGAGTCCCTGTTCGTAAGAAGTGTAAGCATCCGGCCCGAGATATCCGTCCGGCCAGATCATGCCGTCCCGCAGGCACACGAATAATTGATAATCCTTTAGCAGGTCTCGTGAGAGCCGATCGTAGTGCATCGTGTAATCAACCGAAACTCCTAAGCCATCAAAGACCTTCGTCAGCGCCACTCGGATGTAATCCGGGTTGTGATAGCGGTCTCCGATCAGAGCCAATACCCGGTGTCCAGTACCTGGCTGGCCTGAAGCCACGCGAATCAGTCCCATCGCGGCTACGATTGCGGCGCCCTGCAACACCTTTCCGCGGGATATCGGTATTTCTGAAGCGAGCATATTGGTCTCTGCCTCTTACTTGATGTCCATGGTGTCGATCGCCTTGGCTTTGCTGCTGGAAATACCGATCACAAGGAATTCCAGAGGTTGGCTTCCAGTGTTTTCGAAAGAGTGGATCTCGCCAAGTTGCACAGGGATAGCATCACCGGCCCGAATCGGGGCGGCTTCTGAAGGGACACCTGGACCCGACATCTTCACCGTGCCATCGCCGTTCATGACGTAGTAGATTTCGGTCACTTCCGTGTGCCGGTGCGCGCCTATCGACGCATTTGGGGCAAGCAACACGTGATCGACATAGGCCCAGGTGCTTTCGAACACGGCCGGATCGAGCGCGCGCCGGTACCGTACGGTCCCTCTTCCCCCATTCATCCTGTCAATGGGACGAAGCAATTCGCTCGATAGCTGCATCGTCATAAAAACCGGTATCGGATCGAGAGGCACGCCGACCCGGCCATCACGAAGATCGAACGCGTCGTATTTCCCTTTGATCGCGGACACGTTGATATTCATCCATTGCACCGGCCGGTCAGACGCGTTGTAGATCCCGTGTGAATGTCCCATCCGGCAAGGTGCCCCAGCCGGGCCCTTTAGAACAGATGTCCGTCCGTCGATTGTGAACTGCGCTTCACCGTCGAAAATAACAAACATCTCCTCGCATTGATTGTGGAAGTGTGCGCCGATTCCGCCCTTGGGCTGAAGCACGCCCCGGTGCAAGAAGTACAGATTGGTATCCAGAGAATGGCTATCCAGCAGGGCCATAAAATTCATTTGTCCGGCCCCCCCGTGCACTCCCTGATGAGCAGTGTACTTGGCCGGATCCGTGTGAGCGATCCGTTGCGCCAGGGGCTCGACTGCTACCAGTGGAATAACGCAAAGAATGGCGGTCCACAATGTTCTCATTGTTGTGCCCTTATGCCGCGTCAAACAAAAGAACTGTGTAGTTCTTGGACGTGAGTGTGTTCTCGATGGTCGGCCAGACCTTCTGGTGAATTGCCGAAGCCACCCATTTCTGGCGTAGCTCTTCGCTGGCATACTTCAGCACGAAACGGTAATTCACTCCAGGAGGGGCATTGCCCTGCAGGGCCGAATGCAGTTTCAGCATTTGTACGTCGATGTAGCCGGGCTGCTTGCTCGCGGCTGGACGAAAGATCGTCTTGAAGTTGTGCAGCATCTCCTGCTCCTTCGCTGAGTCGACAGAGAGGTCGACGTGCAGTTGGATGGGATGCTCGGGACCCGCCGCCTGTAGTGCCGCTGCGCCTGCTCCCGCTAACATCGTTGTCAAGTAAGTTCTACGCTTCATTTTCGGTTCCTCTTTGGTTATTGGTACAGTGTCCTCTCGCCACTGACGTCGAGCTTGATGCGATACAGGCCAGTTCGGGCCGTGATGTAAAGCGACTTCCCATCATCACCCCAATTGCAATTGGCTGGGGTTTCCGGTGGCTTGATCGTGCCCAAATGTTTTCCCTCTGGTGAAAACACCCATACTCCGCCTGGACCGGTGCAGTAGAGATTACCTTGCGAGTCCAGTTTCATGCCGTCCGGTAGACCGTCTTCTTTTTCCGCGGTGACATCATAGAAGACCCGCCCGTTCTTGACAGTCTCGTCATTTGCGATGTCGTATTGCATCCACACCTTGTGCTTCTCATCCGAATTAGCCACATATAGAATCTTCTGATCGGGCGAGATTGCGATTCCGTTGGGCCGCGTCAGGTCGCGGATGATCGCTTGCAACTTGCCATGGGCGAGCCGGAACACTGCGTTGAACTTGAGTTCCTTGGAAGGGTCTTCATCCTGCTTGAGCAATCCATAAGGTGGATCCGTGAAGTAAAGCGTCCCGTCAGACTTATACACCAGGTC
>JBBRRL010000278.1:0-4197 GCA_038200775.1 Nitrospirales bacterium | reverse complement strand
CACGTAACAGTCACGAAGACAATACTCTGCGATGTCTTTCCCCCGGCCGCCCTTCCACATATCGGCCACTTCTTTTCCTGAACCGGATTTTGTCTCGCAGCCAAGAACCCTGGCCAGCACATCCAGCTTGATTCTTCCACGCATCTCCCAATTGGACCAGACCGCAAGGGTATCGAACACCGGCTCTGTGCGAAACTTCGCCAGGCTTATATCCACCGACGGCTTCACCCGTTGAATAATCGACCGATTTCGTAGGATCGGAAAATCAAAGCCGAGGCCGTTGTGCGTAATAAATAAGGCCGGACGAAGCTCTCCGATCCGCGCCCAGAACCGCCGAAGTAACTCGTGCTCGTTGGAGCCATACCAGGCAATCGCTTCCCTTGGCTCGAAGTCATCGCTCAGAATGATGCCGCCGATGCATACGACCTGGCAGAAGGTTGATTCGAAGCAGGATTTTTCATACTCCTTGTCCTGTTCCGCGGCTTCTCCCGCAGTCAACAGGTCAGGTTGGTCCTCTTCATAGAGAAGAGCAATGCCCTTCAATCGGGCCCACTCCTCCTTGGAACACTGGATCGTCTCGATGTCGAGTACCACTTTCATGCCGGTTCGCCTTGTTGATTATATGCTGACACTCTGGTTTCGGTTTTGCGCTCGAGAGACCGGAACATGATAATGGCTGCCTGACAGGTGCCATCGTTTTTTCGCACGGCGTTCGGAATGGCGGCCAGTTCAACGAAGCCGAGCTTCTTCCACAGATGCCTTGCCGCCACGTTCTCTGAAAAGACTAGATTAAAGAGAACGCTGCGGTATCCAAGGTCCCGTGCATAGTCCAGCATGACAGCTCCAAGCAGCCAGCCCAGCCCTTTGTTTCGCCAGTCAGGAGCCACAATAACACCGGCGTTGGCGACATGCCTGGCACGTCCCGGCCAATTCGGCTTGAGATAGAAGGCCCCGACGGGGCCCTGCGCTTTCTGATTCAAGCGATACGCCGCCACGGTGCTTGTGCCACGAAACCAGTACTCTTCAAACTCCTCGAGGTCGGGCACGCGATCGTGCGGATAGGAGCCGCCTTCCTCGACAATGACGCGATAGAGATCGTGCACGGGTTCCCGGTCGCGGCGATCCGCCAACACCAACTGAATCGGCGTCCCGTCCTTAAGCTTCGCCTCGAGAGGAAAGCGCATTGTGACCCAAGACTCTCACATTCCGTCTTGTAATGCTTCGACAAGCCGCCGATCGGCTTCGGGAAAGGCAAATGACCCTAGCTGCTCCGCAGGCACCCATCTGAGGTCAGTCCCCTCGGCCAATTGCATGCTCCCGGGTTCAAGGGTGCATCGGAAAAAATGCAGTTCGACGGACTTGTCGGGATAATCATGGCGCACGCTCTGAAACAGTACGGACTCCGAGATCTTGGCTCCAAGCTCTTCACGAACCTCCCGGCGCAGGCAGTCCTCGAGCGTCTCGCCGGGTTCGCGCTTGCCGCCTGGGAACTCCCACAGACCCTCCAGGTGAGTTCCGGGCTTGCGGCGAGTGATCAGATAGCGTCCATCGCAGCAGATAACGGCGGCTGACACCTGAATCGGCGCCACAGTTATCACCGGCGCCCGTCGAATGGATAGGTCTTGCAAAAATCCTTCATCGGGCAGAGAAGGCAGTAAGGATCGCGTGCGGTACACAGGGTCGCCCCAAAGTCCATCATGGCCTGGTTGAAATCATAGCATCGCCCTTTGGGAATGAGCGTATTTGAAAGCTGCCATAGCGCCTGGCTTTGTTTTTCCTTCGGTGCCTCTTGTCCCACGAAAATGCGGTGCAGCACCCTTCGCACATTGGTATCAAGGATGGGTGCGTCTTCATGGAATGCAAATGACCGGATGGCGCCTGCGGTATAGCGGCCAATGCCCTTAAACGCCAGCAACTCGTCATGGGCTCTCGGAAGAGAACCTCCGTAACGGGCGACCGATTCGCAAGCAATGCTGTGGAGCCTGAGGGGACGGACATTGTATCCGAGGGGGTACCAGGTTTGCTTGACCTCCTCCACAGGCGCTTCGGCGAGGTGTTCCATCGTCGGATACTTAACGAGCCATTCATGGTACTTCGGCACCACCCGATCCACTTGCGTCTGCTGAAGCATAATCTCAGAGACCAGGATGTGATAGGGGTCGCGGGTACGACGCCAGGGGAGATCACGACCGTGCTGCGTGTACCACTTCAGCAAGCGTCCACGAAACTTTCGCTTTTGTGTCGGGAGAACGGGGATGTCGGGACGGGGGGCGCGCCCCCTCTGCTTGCGGGGCTTCACGCGATGCTTTCCTTCAGGGGCGGCTGATATCGGCAGCGGAAATCAACTCCTTGGGCAACAGAAACTCCACATCCTCTTCAATGACGGTCACCTCTTCCACCACCTCACCGCCATGATCCTTGAGGTAATCGACGACCTCCGCCACCAACACTTCCGGAGCAGAGGCCCCAGCCGAGATGCCGACGGCCTTGATACCCGTAAGCCAGGCTGGATCGATGTCGCTGCTGGAGTCGATCAGGAAGGACGGGACGCCGCAATGCTCCCCCAGTTCCCGCAGGCGATTCGAATTGGAACTGTTCGGCGAGCCGATGACGAGAATGACATCCACCAGCTCGGTTAGTTTCTTGACTGCGTTCTGGCGGTTTTGAGTCGCATAGCAAATGTCTTCCTGATGGGGACCTTTGATGCTCGGGAATCGCTTATGCAGCGCGGCCACGATATCCCGGCACTCATCGACGCTCAATGTCGTTTGCGTCACATAGGAGAGTTGCTCAGTGCCCTCCACCTGCAATCGCTCCACATCTTCCACGGAACTCACGAGATGAAACTTGTCCGGCACCTGACCCAGCGTCCCGATGACTTCGGGGTGGCCGTCATGGCCGATGAGAATCAACTCATAGCCTTGCCGGTAGTCGCGGTTCACTTCATTATGGACTTTGATCACGAGCGGACACGTGGCGTCGATCACTTTGAGATTACGGCGGCTGGCTTCTTCCCAGACTCCCTTGGCTACCCCATGTGCGCTGAAGATAACCGTCTGTCCATCGGGCACCGCATTCAACTCTTCGACGAAGACGGCGCCCTTGAGCTTCAAGGAATTCACGACGTGACGGCTGTGGACGATCTCATGGCGCACATAGATGGGAGCCCCGTACGCCTTGAGCGATAGCTCTACGATCTCAATGGCGCGGTCCACACCGGCACAAAAGCCCCTTGGATTGGCAAGATAAATCTTCATTGTTCCAGGGTATTCTGATAGGCCGTTAATCTGCTAACAATAGCATGAGAGCAGTAAGGTCTTCAAGCCGCTTACCGGACAACCTTCTGAGCAGGATTTCCCGAGTCAAGCACCTCCCGGACCTTACGCGCCAAGGCCTCCGGAGTGAATGGCTTTTGCAGGAAGGGGGTCATTGACTCCGTGACGCCGTGGCGGAGCACCATATCATCGTCCGCATAGCCGGACAGATACAGGACCTTCATCTGTGGGTACATTGGCACCAGGTATTCCGCCAACTCGCGCCCGCTCATCCGCGGCATGACCACGTCCGTCACAAGCAGGGAGATCTCCCCTTCGTGATGTTTGCAAATCCTGAGCGCCTCCTCGCCCTGGCGGGCTTCCAGGATCGTGTATCCAATCCGCTGCAACACTTGTCGTACAGGTTCGCGGACGGAGTCTTCATCCTCCACCAGCAGGATGGTCTCCGATCCTTCTGGAGGATGAAACAAGGCCGTCGAGAACTCCGTTGGCTCCAAGGCGTCATCAACCCGTGGCAGGTAGATCTTGCATGTGGTGCCTCTTCCAGGCTTGCTGTAGACGAAGATGGTGCCCCCGCTCTGCTTGATGATTCCATAGACTGTGGCGAGCCCCAGGCCTGTACCTTTTCCTTGTTCCTTGGTCGTAAAAAAAGGCTCGAAGATATGCCCCAGGGTCTCCTCGTCCATGCCCTCGCCGGTATCAGTCACCGATAGCATGATATAGGGTCCGGGGTACGGTATGAGATGTCTGCGGGCAAATGATTCATCGATCATGAGGTTCATGGTCTGGATAGTGAGCTTCCCACCCTGCGGCATCGCATCACGGGCGTTCAGGGCAAGATTCATCAGCACCTGCTCGAGCTGACCGGGATCGGATTTAACGCGCCCGAGCGAGGACGTGGTCAGAACGATTAATTCGATAT
>JBBRRL010000277.1:0-4207 GCA_038200775.1 Nitrospirales bacterium | reverse complement strand
TTCCCCCTGGAACTCGACAAACGGCAGCGGCATGATCGCGTTGATGCCCAGGTCGGCGAGGTACTTGATACGGTCCACGACGTCGAGATATTTCGAGACACGATCTGGACGGATATCTGTGCCGTGGTCATCCTCGGCAAAAAAAACACCGATGTGGAGTTGATAAATAATCAGATCGTTGCAGGCCGGTGGGCGGTAATCCTGATCACGCCAGGGAAAAGTGCCAGGACTGCGTACGATGCAGTTGCAATTCGGATACCCGTGCATCTGCAGTTCGCGCGCGCACGGGTCCCGCTTGAAACCCTCCGAACCCGCGCCGACGACCCAGAAGCGGTACTGGGCGCCTTCGGCCACGCCAGGGATGAAGCCGGACCAGTATCCATGAGCATTTTTGTCGAGCAGGTCCTGGGGGTTTTTCTTCCAGCCGCCGGGCGATTGCACGTCAAAATCGTGCAGCACGACATAGACTTCTTTTGCATTCGGCGCCCAGGTGCGGAATGTTGCGCCGCCGCCAACAAGCTGGGCTCCCATGGGGGTTGCTGCATCAATGTGCTGCTGGTTCAATTGTCGTTCTTATACGCTCCGCGGACATTTAAGACGGCCAGGGCTATCTGTAGGGCGATCAATGCATACGCATGGTCATCCAACCCCCATATTATCCACAGCACGTTGCTGAACAGAAAGCACCAGAACCCAATCTCACGCTTGCGCTTTGACTGAGAGGCGACGAGCCATGCTGAAAGAACCGTGACCGCCATCGCGGGCCATTGGATGAGACCGAAATAGTCCATCGCGCCGATCAAGAGCCCCGCGTTCTAAGGCTTGCTACGAGGCGCAGCAGGCGCGAGACTACAGGTAACAGGCAGTGGCGGGATGACGGCATGACCCAAGGAGGCATACTCGGCGAGCGTAGAATCGCGCGCAAAAGAAATGTTATACGGATCGGCCGTAGAAGCCACTAAGCCGGCCCAGCCGCTGTAACCGCTTACTGTTTTTCGCAAGAGCAGTCCCCCAATCACTGATTGCGTTTCCTCCATGGTATCCATCGTTCGGGTTCGGGTCCGGTGTGGGTAGCTGTGCGCATGGATCAGGAGACGGCCAGGGCCTTCAACGAGGTGGGCATTGTAACCGACCGGCTTCTCACCAGGAACGCGCACCACAAGAAATGCCAGGTGTGCAGGCCAGATGGTGGACCCCAGAACGTCAACCTCGTACTCACCTGCGGGGGCCATGGCGGTGCACGATAAAAGCTTCATATCCGACTCCCCATACCAATAACTTGGAGGCGTGGCTCCGCTATTGGGTACCGACTGTACATGGTCATCGCCCGATGACAAGCGACGCGCCACTTCCTCCGAGCGGCACGGCATTTCTTCCAAGTCTTTCTCTCGTGAGAGGAGGCTGTCGTTCTCGGCGTAGATACTGAGCACGCCCCGGATGCCCCCTCCAGCGGTCATCAAGAAAAACAGGCCCATATTGACCGTCTGATCGATATGAACACTGTCCTGCTGCCGCGTTCCTTTCCCGTCGTGCACCATGAAAATTCCGGACGCACCACCATCTAAAAAATGCCCGTGAAGGGGATATAGCAATTCCGTGCCGTCTTGGTCCCAACGCCGGAGATAGAAACTTTGCCTGCCTTCATCGAAGTCCTTCGCCGACGCATAGATCTCAGCCCGCAGTGCTTCTCCAGGCCTGCCGCAGCTCAACAGCAGCCGACCAGGATCCGCAGTGCGCACCGCGGCACCGGGATCAAACGCAGGGTTTCCGGTAATTGCGGGTTGCGCATGATGTGATTCGGCCGCCCCCGCAGGCTTTTCCCCTGAATGCAAGACGCACACCGCCGCGACGGAGAGCAGGGCTACCACAACAACCCGGCACGAGAGTGCCATCAGTGCGCGTTTCCCCTGCCCTCTTTCGGTTCTTTCGGATCGGCGACCTTGTGCGTGAAGAACAATGACAGAGCCACGAACAGAATGCCCACCCCGAGGAACAGAATATTTAAGGGCTCGGTGAAAGAGGTGTGGATCACGTTCTTAAAGAACGTGACGATGAGGATCATCAGGATCACCTTCGCCAGCCGGTCTTTGAGATCGTCAAGGCTGTGAATCAAAAGGATCCGGGAACTCGCCGCCGCCTCGGCCTCAGCCTCCTGGATCTTGCTGATAAACAGCTCATACAAACCGAGCGCGAATATGAAGAGCACAGTTGCGAGTAGAAAATCGTCCACGGCGCCAATAATATGGCCGACAACTTCCCCATGAAACTCCTCATAGACGGACACAGTTCGCGCGCCAGAAGGAAGCATCACGTACCGAAAAACCTTCGCAATCAATTCAAAAACATCCAGAGTCGCAACCACAAACAGGATCACGGAAGAAATCATGCTGGCGATCACGGCGAGGATGACAATGAAGCGGCTGTTCCAGAGAAATTTCTCAAAGATGTTTTCGATAGCCCTCGCCATCTGCTCCTTCATCGGACACCAGAAGGCTTCATGGCGCGCGCCATTGCCCAGCGCACGAGCGACCGGGGAACGAGACTTTGGGCTCTCATCAGAAGCCGGTTTTGAAAGCCGGTGATGACGAAGGCTTTTCCTCGATCCAACGCAGCAAGAGACTCAGACACCACTTGCGCTGCCGTCTGCTCGCTGCCGTGGGCGGCGGACCGGCTGTGCCCGGCCGTTCGGCGGAAGTCGGTCAGGGTTTGGCCGGGACAGCACGTCTGCACGACTACGCCATCGCGACGAACTTCATCGCTGATGCCCAGGCCTAGACTTACTTGAAACGCCTTCGTGGCGCCGTAAACTGCCATGTACGGAAGCGGCAATAGTCCTGCGATCGAGGCGACGTTGATAATCGCGCCCGATCGCCGCGCGCGCATTTCCGGCAAGAACAAACGCATCAACTTCGTCACCGTCAAGACATGCAGGCAGATCATTTCGTGAAGGCGCGGCGTCGGAAGATCCGCAAAGTCTCCATACCGACCGAATCCAGCGTTGTTGACCAGAAGGTCCACGGGAGCCGTCCTTCTCGTGCGCACTTCGGCATACAGCTCCTCCGCGCTGTCCGGCCGAGCCAAGTCCATGATGATCTCCTCGACGGGCACGTGATGAGCCGCTCGGAGCGCGTGCGCCACTGAGGCCAGGCGGTCCGCGTCTCGTCCGACGAGATAGAGCGCATACCCCCGGGCCGCGAGCTGGCGCGCATAACTTTCCCCGATTCCGCGGCTGGCGCCGGTAATCACAGCGAGCATGGCGCGGGACTATAGCAGACGTAAAGGGGACAGGCTACTTTTTCCTACCGTCTCCCCTCGCCCCTTGAGGGAGTTGGCAGCGTGAGGGGTAACACCTGCGTACGGCGGGAGAGAAGGAGGAAGATGCAACTACAACGTTTACGAAAGCAGCCTTCTACGCTTGAGCAGAAGCCATATCGAGATACTTGGACGCGGCTCGGAGCAATCTTCTCCACGGGGCCGAGTTCTGAACAGCGGACCCTTCGACAAGCTCAGAGTGACCGGATGAAGATCCCCTCACCCTCGCCCTCACCCTCATCGGAATGGGGCGAGGGAAATTGAGTCGTAGCGCCCGCGAGCGAAAAAGTTGCCTGTCCCCGTCCAGCTATTACCTCTGGACAAAGCGTCCGGTCGTGGTTACTCTCACATCATGGCGATCAAATTTCGAGATTACTACGAAGTTTTGGGCGTTCCGCGGGGTGCAAGCGCCAAAGAAATTAAGGACGCGTACCGCAAGCTCGCGCGCAAATACCACCCGGACATGGAAACGAACACGTCTAAAAAAAAGGTCGCGGAAGACAAGTTCAAAGAGATTAATGAAGCCCATGAGGTCTTGGGGGATCCCCAGAACCGGAAGAAATACGACCGCCTGGGCGCTCAGTGGAAGAATGGTCAGGAATTCACTCCTCCGCCAGGCGCCGGCTTTGGTCGGGAGCAAACGTGGACCGGCACAGGAGGAGGGTTCTCCGGCGAAGAGTTCGGCGGAAACTTCAGTGATTTCTTTGAAACATTATTTCGTGGGGGCCGGGTACCAGGCGGTGACGCGGAGGCTCAGTGGGGCGGTGGCGGTGAGGGGTTTGCGGGTCCAAGACGATCGGCGGACCTGCAGGCGGAGCTCGAGTTGCCACTGGAAGAAGTAAACCGGGGAGGAACCCGGCGGCTCACACTCATGGCCCACGACCAAAGCGGGCAC
>JBBRRL010000276.1:0-4230 GCA_038200775.1 Nitrospirales bacterium | reverse complement strand
TGTCGGACGTTTTCCGCTAACACCGTGAATTTCGCGTCGTAGTGACTCTCGCTCCCTGCCATCCCTTCTAATTCGGCGATCAACACTTTCGCCACATGATGTTCCTCATCAGCTTCATTCATTATATCTTCGTCGATTTCTTTGCGGACAGATGGGTAAAATATGTCCTCTTCGAGAGTGGCATGAACGCTTAATTCCTCAAGCGCGTTTTTCACTATTCTTTTCTTGGTTTTCCGGTCTTTTGCCTCCTCAAACTGTTCAAAAAGCTTCTTGACCTTCTTGTGATCGGCCTTAAGCATGGCAATTGCATTTTGACGGCCCTCTGCCTTCACGTTCGCTGTCGTTTTCATGGGTTCCCCTTGTGGATTGAATCGGCCTTGTCTCATGCGTCCAAGAATCCCGACTTTACCTCCCTCCTAGCAGGTCGTCAAGGGCTCCAAAGCAATACAAACTCACTGATAGTCTTCCTGCTGGACAAGCATCCATCACTTAGGTATAATCTCCTTGTCTGACTGCATGGAGGGCGTCGCATGAAACTGAGCGTCATCACAATCGGGGTACTAATGGTCGCTGCCTTGGGGGTCGGCGGCTGTGCTGGGCCTGTTCGGTCGACCGATACTTTTCCAACCCCCATGCCTCTTGATCTTCCGAACGGGATTGATACCGGCCTGATTACGCCTGGCTGGGACGGGAGCTTCCCGTTGCGCCTTATCGCGTTTATCATTCATCCGGTCGGGGTCGGCCTTGACCTGCTCGTGCAACAGCCGTTTTATTTAGTCGCCAACCTGGCGCCGAACGTGTTCGGCTACACCGTGCAGGATGAAATATACCAAGACACGACTGTGAAGTACCGGTATCATTGGAAACAACACGGGCGCTGATCGGTTCCTTCCTATATACTGTCTTTCTCTCCCATGGCTTACCTTCGCAATACGGGTCAGTGTTTTGCCCTTGTCGTGCTCTTCCTTGCCGGAACAATTAATTGCAGCAGTGGTCCCACCGTCACCAATGCTCCCGAGATACCTCCTGCACCCCGTCTAACACCGGCGCCGGCATGGAATCTCTGTGACCGCCGGGAGGCCTTGCTCATGCATGAAGCCGGCCACCGCACCGATAGAGGTGTCTGGGGTACCGGCGAGAAAATCATTGCCTACCGAACCACAGCAGGCCGCGAAAGCGAGTACCATTTATTCTTCGACGACCGCGGCGTCCTGGTCGCGTATATCGATATCATCTATGAAGGTATCGATCTGGCGACCCAACCTGCCTATGCGACTTGGATCTCAAAGCAGATCGCGACAGAATTCCTCCTTCCTTCCGGGGTGGCGCAGCGACTCGGAGGTCCGACTTCAGGCCGACTCTATATGGATCAAGGAGAAAGGATTAGCGGCAGGGCTATTGTCATCCCCAATAAAGGCCGGCAATTCCTTTACATCGATTCCAATGTGTTGACGGCGTACGGCCCTTTGCTGAATCCCTATCACCAGGAATACCTTGATCAGATCCTTCTTTCCTCCAAATCAGTCGCCGGTCGCTTTGGGCCGCTGGAAAGCGAAAGCCGCGACTATGCCGCGCGCCAGCAATTTGCGAAGGGAGAAATCGCTCATTTCGCGCTCTGCGGCAGTCCGGAAGTTGATGTCGCGGTCGAAGCCTACAAGCGGGCCATCGACATCGGGTTGAGCGAGCCTCTTTATCAGGCTGAGGCCTACCACCGTTTGGGTCTTGCGTACCGGGACAAGGGCCTCTTGAAGGAAGCGGCTCAAGCCATGGAGATGTCATTGAAGATCCGGCCATCCATCCCCGAGGTGGTCAACCATCTGGGAAAAGTCTATGAGATGATGGGCGATACCACGCGTGCGATCGAGGCATACCATACCGCCATCGGATTAAAGGCGAATTATGCGCTCGCCCACTTTAATTTGGCCGAGGCCATCGAGGCGACACAGCCCCGCCGCGCACTCACCGCGTATGAAAATTACCTGGCCTATGTAGATCCCAAGCCCGGCGAGAAGGACCGGATCGCCAAGGCCAAAGAACGTGTGCAGGCTTTACAAAAGGCGCGAAAGTAAGAGCGGCTACTTTCCCCGGATCAGTTCATCCTGCTCTTGGCGGGTCTTGCACTCGATACACAAATCGGCCACAGGTCTGGCCTTGAGCCGCGGCAGGGGAATCTCATTGCCGCATCCCCGACAGATTCCAAAGGTGCCGATATCAATGCGCTCCACCGCTTGATCAATCTTCTTTATGAGCTTTTGTTCACGTTCCTTGAGCCGCAGGAGAAAATTCCGGTCCATTTCCGCCTGTGCCTGATCGGTCGTGTCCGGTGAAATGATCTGGTCCTGTCGTTCGGGCAAGCTGATCCCGGCTTCTTTAAGTAGCGCCCGGCGTTGATTGAGCAGGTCTTGCCGGACCGCTTCGTACTTTCCCCGCTTTCTCGTTTCCTGTGTGGGTTTCGCGGTCGACTTGGCTGAGGCGGTCGTGGGGGTCTTGGCGGGAGCCGTCTTCTTAACGGTCTTCGGCTTCATCATGTCCTTATACCTTAAGCAATTTCACGACGCCCGTCCAGCGATTTGAGCAGCGTGACTTCATCTGCATATTCGAGATCCATGCCCACCGGCACCCCCAAGGCAATCCGACTGATCCGCCGGCCCAAGGGCATGAGAAGGCGCGACAGATAAATCGCCGTGGCTTCCCCTTCAATGGTCGGCGACGTCGCCAGTATGATCTCCTCGATCGGGCTCCGGGCGACTCGGTCGGCAAGATCCTGCGCCTTGATGTCGGCCGGCCCCACCCCGTCCAAAGGCGACAAGGCGCCAGCCAGAACATGGTACAAACCTTTGTAGCCGCGCGTGCGTTCGATCGCATGGAGCGTGGGGACATCCTCGATGACGACAACGCGCGTACGGTCCCGCCGAGCGTCCAGGCAGATCTCGCAGCGCTCTCCTTCCGCAATATTCCCACATTCTTGGCACAGCCCTAGACGCTCTTTCACCGCCACAATGGCTTCCGCCAGCCGCGCCACCTCCTCAGTGGACTGTTTGAGGATGTGAAAGGCCAGTCGCTGCGCTGTTTTCCGGCCGATACCCGGCAATCGATGAAGTTCGCCCACGAGGTCCGCCAGAATTCCCTTCTGATCCATCCTACAGTCCCGGAATTTGCAGTCCGCCCGTGACGCTTTTCATCTCCTCGGCTACCATTTCGCGGGCTTTTCGCAGCGCTTCATTCGTGGCAGCCATGACCATATCTTGGAGCATTTCAATGTCGTTGCTTTTCAGGAACTCCGGATCAATTTTAATTGAGACAATCTCCATCCCGCCGTTGGCAACGACCGTAACAATCCCGCCGCCGGAGGATGCCTGCACGGTTTTCGTCGCAACCTCCGCCTGCAGCTTGGCAAGTTGTTCCTGCATGGCCTGGGCTTGTTTCATGATGTTTCCCATATTGCCGAGGTTCCCCATAAATCCCGCCATCTATACACCTCCGTTCACACCCGGATCAGCTAGGCGTTACACCCGTCGTTTTCTCTTCAACCATGCTTTCTGTCGAGCTCACAGGCTTGCTTCGGACTTCTTTGATTTCGCCCGAGAACACCGTCAGTGCCTCTTGCACCAAGGGATTGGCCAAGACCTCCTGGCGCAGACGCTGTTCTGTGACTTCTTGGCGCTGACGGCGTTGATAAGCCACCGTCGTCGTGGACCCCGCCGGAGGCAGCGTCACAACCCGAAGACGAACCGGACGGCCTGCCACCGCTTGGCACGCCTCCAAAATCATGCGCTGATAATCTTCCTTCAAAATCATTTTCATAGAAGCGCTCGCGGAGGTCGGATATCCGATTGTTACTGTATCGTGTTCGATTCCGACCAGGGCCGTCTCCTCGAGAAAGGCTCCGATATTAGGCCGCTCTTTATGGACCCTTTCGACTACAGCTTCCCAGTTCAGCTCCCACATCCCATTACCGGTCGGTGGTTTTTCGTGAAGAGGCGCCTCCGCTTTCGCAGACTCAGGTCTGGGGTCAGGGTCCCGTTGCAGCGCGCCAGGTGAGGACGGTGTCCTCTTGGCTTCTGTCGCAAGGGGTTGATCACTGCCGGGTGCCGCGGGAGAAGCGGCTGTCTTGGCAACCGCGGGCCGCGGGTCAGGGACGCGTAGCAACGCGTCCGGGGATTGGGCGGGTGCAATGGGCAAAGCGGCTGTCCCACGGGATGGAAGCCTGTCTTGGCAGGCTTGGGCTGG
>JBBRRL010000275.1:0-4235 GCA_038200775.1 Nitrospirales bacterium | reverse complement strand
GTCATGGGAAGCCAGATTCTCAAGGAGGAGATTGCGGAGGTCTTCGAAATGCTTGAGGCCATCGGGGACGGAAAAGCGGACAAGCATCGCCAAATCTGCGAAGACGTAATCCGTATGCTCAAGGATGGCGCTATACGCACACAGGACCGTGTCCGGGAAATCGCGGACTGCGTCAAGGGGCTCAGTAGTCGGCCGAACTTTGCCCCGTGCAACGTCATGATGGTGGCGGAGAGCGTCGTCAGGACACTTCGGGTCGTGGCTGATGAAAGAGGGGTCGCGCTCAGCGTGAAGGAACCCGCAGCCCTGCCGTCAATCCTTGCAGACGAACGCCGCATCTTCAACGCAATCTACAATTTGGTGAACAATGCGATCCCTGAAGTCTCTGCCGGAGGCTCCATCACCGTGAGTGGTGAATTGGAAACGGACGGTAAACGCATACACCTCACCGTGGCGGACACCGGAAGGGGCATGAGCCATGAGGTCCGCGAGAGCCTGTTTTCACCCCGCGCCATCAGCCGCAAGGTGGGCGGGACGGGGCTTGGGACGAAGATCGTGAAGGACGTCATCGACGTCCACGGAGGCACAGTCTGGGTTGTAAGCGAGGAAGGCGCCGGCACCACCTTCCATCTATGCCTACCTATCTCGTGTCTGGGTCTTCGCTAGCCACAGGAATCTCGCTGCAGAACTCATACATGGCGTATCTGAAAAGATAATCCAGTTCTTTCCACTATCTGATTAAACTGACGTTTTCCAGTGTCTTAGCTCAGGCTTCTATTTTGCTACATCAGTCTACAAGGAAAGTGGGTTGGGTCGTGGAGGCTGAATATGTACAACATCGAACCCGATATAGCAGGCAACTTAGCGACGAGATTTGCAAGCAGCCTCACACCCGATGACCGGGGAACACAGTCGGCTGACGTCCCCGCCCACAGTGTCTTACAACGGCTTCGCCAGCGCGAGCGTGAGCTGGACGCCGCACGACTGCTGAGTGAAACGCTCTTTCAGCAAGGCCAGCTTCACGAATTGGCCGAGTGGGCATTGCGGACGGCACTTGATGTGGCTCAGGCCGAGGCCGGTTCCGTGCTTCTTGCCGATCCAGAGTTGCGCCAATTGGTCTTCTATCACTCTATTGGAAAGAGTCCAGTTCCTCCCGGCACACGAATTTCTTGGGATTACGGCATTGCGGGGGCGGTCTTTCACTCGGCAAAAGCGGAAATTATCCCGGATGTCAAACGTGACGGGCGCCATTTTTCAGGGATTGACTTAGAGGTGGGATATGCGACGCGCGATATGATGACGCTGCCTCTCAAGCGATGGGGAGGCGAACCGATTGGCGTGCTGAATGTGCTGAACAAGTCTACCCATCGCTTCACCGAAGATGATCTGGCCATCATGACAATTCTATCAGCGCTGATCTCTACCGCGATCGAGCAGAAGCGGTTAGCGGAAGAGGCCAAGCACGGGGAGATGTTAAGTCTCGTGGGCGATATTGGTCACGACATCAAAAATATGCTCGATCCAGTCGTGATGGGACTCGGCTTACTTCAAAACGGCATTGACGAGATGTATGGCATTTCGCAGCAAGAGCAGACACGGGCTGCGCGTGACCAATGCTACCAGGTGATTGAAATCATTCGCAGTTCTTCCCGCCGGCTGCAGGAGCGCGTTCATCAGATCGCCGAATGTGTCAAAGGAATGGACTCAGAGCCTCGATTCGCTCCTTGCCGACTATCATCTGTTGTGGAAGAGGTCCTGAACACATTAGGTGTGTTGGCCGCACAGAGCAATATTATGCTTCGCACCGAGGGGCTAGAGGACTTGCCTCCCATTATTGCTGATGAGCGTCGGCTGTACAATGCAGTGTATAACCTCGTGAACAATGCCCTCCCAGAAGTCAGAAGTGGTGGTTCGGTGACGGTTCGCGGCCGCGCAGGCGCAGCAAGAGTCGTTCTTTCGGTCAGCGATACCGGAAGAGGTATGCCGTCGGAAGTTCGAGACAGTCTCTTTACAGGTCGCGCCATCAGCCGTAAACCGGGAGGCATGGGGTTGGGGACGAGAATCGTGAAGGATGCTGTGGAGGCGCATGGCGGCACGATTTCGGTTGATAGCGCGATCGGGGTCGGGACCACGTTTGAAATCCGTTTACCGATCTGCCCTCCTCAATCGAAGAAGTCGTAGAACATCGTCCTTCGCCCTGTGATGGGCTCTCAGAATCTGTCGCCTTCGTTCTTCTCTTGTCGTCGACTTCTGTGGTATGTTCTGCTCCCTGATCCTCGATCAGACTTTTTTTTGAGTTTCTCAGATCCTATTTCCACTTCGACTGAGGGGGAAATATCCAATACACCAACGAGCGTCGTCTTGTGAGACGGGTCCAACTCGCGTCTCTTGTGCTGAATTTCTCCGCAGTGCTCCTCGGAGCGCTCTCACTATCTGTGCTGATTGATCCGACGCGACACTTTGTGGAATGGCTAGCTGCCTTTTCGCTGGCCGTAGCTGTATTGCTTGGAGCCGGCGAATACCTCAGCGCGAGGTTTGTGAGACGTGAAGCTAAAGCGTGCAGCACGTCAGTTGCGCAAAGTCCAGAGGCAGATGAGCCTTTCCGAGCGGTCGCGGAAACGGCTAGCGACGCGATCATTTCAGCCGACGAGAAGGGAGATATTATTTACTGGAATTCTGCTGCCGAGAAAATCTTTGGATACTCGATGGCACAGGTACGGGGACGATCGCTCACACTTCTGATGCCGGAACGATTGCGCAAAGCTCATCAGGACGGAATGAAACGTCTGGTTACGCAAGGTGAATCCCGTCTACTCGGAAAAGTTGTTGAATTAACCGGGCTCAAGAAAGACGGGAGCGAATTCCCGTTAGAGCTTTCGCTTTCCACCTGGACGACATCCGGACATCGAGGCTTCACCGGCATCATTCGCGATATCACATACCGCAAACAAGATGAAAGACGCATGAGTGCGGAGCATGCGGTGACGCGATTTTTGGCCGAGTCGCCCACGCTTGCTGAAGTGGCCCCGAAAATCTTACAGGCGATTTGCGAAAGCCTCGGATGGGACATGGGGGCTTTTTGGCGAGTGGACCAGGAGGGCGACGTCATCCGCTGCAGTGACGTGTGGCATTCGACGTCGGTCAACCTTGCAAAATTTACCGAGTTCAGCAAGCAGGCCGTCTTTACTCGGGGAACTGGACTGCCCGGTCGGGTCTGGGCCAGTGGGGAGCCGTCCTGGATCATTGACGTACAAGAGGACGCCAGCTTCCCGCGTGCACCGATCGCCGCGAAAGAAGGCCTTCACGGAGCGCTCTGTTTCCCGATTCGAACGCCCGGCCTGGTGCTTGGGGTTATGGAGTTCTTCAGTCGAAAAATCCAGGAGCCTGACGAGGGCTTATTACAGATGCTCGCATCCATTGGTAGCCAGATCGGTCAATTTATGGAGCGCAAGCGAGCAGAGGAGCAGATCAGCACTCTCAAAGAATATGTTCAAATGATTCTGGATAGCGTACCTGATCCCATTGTCATTTTGGATCAGGACGCGCAAGTTCAATACATCAATGGAGCCTCATACCGGGCGTTTAGTCTGACCCCATCGGATGTACAACATCGTACCGTGTTTGACCTGCTGAAGCTCGAAGGGTTGACGCGTGATGAATTGCGTATCGAACTCGGCAGCTATGCAGAAAGCAGACAGCAGCACGCTGTTTTCGCTTCCGATCATCGTGTCGGAGCAGGACTTCGAGACCCGCTGGCCCCTCAGGCAATCATAAGCGAGGGGCGGCGGCGCAAGGAGATCAAGTTTGGAAGGCGCACATATCATTACACGTGTTTTCCGGTCGAGCGACAGTCGGAAGAGGGCCAGTTGACGGGGCTTGTACTACGGGATACCACCGAGGAGAGCAGCCTCCAGGACCAACTCATTCAGGCTGAAAAACTCGCGGGTATTGCCCTGCTGACCTCGGGTCTTGGCCACGAGTTGAATAATCCCTTGTATAGCGTGTTGGGACTCAGCGAGGCGATTATTGATGAAGACGATCCTGCCATTATGAAGGAACATGCCAGGGTTATCGTGGAAGAAGCCAGGCGCATGGGCCGAATCATAAAAGATCTCACAGGACGAAGCGCGATGGAAGCGAATGATCTACGGGTGGAGGTGGACGTCAACGAGCAGATCAATTATGCGTTAGGCTTGACGTTGCCAGCGCCGGCAGAACGCAACCTTCACGTGGGTACC
>JBBRRL010000274.1:0-4240 GCA_038200775.1 Nitrospirales bacterium | reverse complement strand
GGGGGTCGTTTCCATAAGGGTCGGTAGCATTACCAGATCATAGCCTCGCGTACGGAGCGGCGCAGCTTCAGTTATCGGATTTAGAAGATGCGCCGCTTCTCATTTATTAGGGAGGCGCCCTCAGGGAAATTTGGTTTCTCTCGTCGAGAAAAGGAGCTTGCGTTTCTTGGAGTATCACAAGGAGGAAATGGCTAATGCCCCGGTCACAATCCCGCACCCCTATCCAGAACCGAATACTCGCATCTCTGCCTTCAGCGAAATACAAAGACTTGCTATCCAATCTTCAGGCTGTCTCCCTAAGTCTTAGCCAAGTGCTGTATGAAGCGGGCGAGCCAATCCGGCACGTCTACTTCCCCAACAGTGCGATGATTTCTCTGGTTGCCATGAGGGAAGGTGGAGGGAGGAGCGTCGAAGTAGGCGTCGTGGGAGAGGAACCTAAGCTAGTGGTCCTTACGGAAAAGAGCGACGAACAATCCAGCGGGCTCACCGCTCTCGTCCCGTATCCAAGCGACCTTGTTTGTGCATGCGGATTATTTAAGGACTACTTCCCGCATGAACTTCGTACCCACTACATCTCGAATCTTTGAGCGATCCATGTACCCTTGCATTCCTTTTTGATCGTCTATACCAGTGGCCTGACGAAGCGCTTCATCTGCTTTCTCTTCATTTTTCTCCAATGCTTCGAAACTGGCATATTCGCGCAGGATCAGCATATTCCATTCGGCGTCATCTCCCTGGGAGCGCAAAATCTTGTAGGACTTCATGAACCCACCCTTTATCGAAATCTCTGATTCTTTCTTCAGTTGTGAGTCCAAGTATTCTAAATAGGCCTGGTCCATACCAGGATGGATTCTGATCATGCTTACCCCCCAGACCGAGCCTGGTGTGAAGTACTTGTGAACTTGCCCATAAACCGAGGTACCCAGCACTAGAAGGGCCGCAACGAACGCAGAGAGAATCAGTTTGTGTTTGCTTTTCATAGGTGGTTTTCCTTTCCGCTAAGGGGTTGAAGGCTAGGAGCAAGAATTGCTACAAGGCTCGGTGACAAAACATTAGATTGTGGTGGCCAATAGTATAACTAGTACCCCCGCTGAGTCAATTGCTTTCCAGGTTGATTTTGATTATCCGAGGTAGCGTTTTCGGGCAAGGGGATAGTCTCCGTCAAGGGGGGCGACAAGAGCAAACTAGTCGGATTAAAGGAGAAGCCAAATACAAACCGAGAGGCCAGCGTGGGAGCCGGGCGCTCAAGGTTGGGCGGAGACATTTAGTCTCCTGCGGTTACTGTCCTCAACCTCGCGACCCATTTCTTTTGAATCGTAGTTTATTCGTTCAGAACCGGGCGTCAATAGCATATTAGATTTCGCTGATTGCGAACCCGGTTCGGCATCCTAACGGGCGAATCGAAAACACCTATGCGCGTGCAGAGACTTACTACATTTTTTACTACAGTAAGCTATTCGCTGAATTGTGGACTGTCTATAAGTTGTTGATAGGATTGGAGGCTGCGATCGGAATCGAACCGATGAATAAAGGTTTTGCAATCTTAAAGAGCCTGTTCTCCCTCGTTCGGTCGGATACCGACTTGTGCCCCTTTGTTGAGCTTTCCGCGCACTCTAGTTAGGGCGCGTTTACCCAATTTCGCCGCTGCCACGCCTTGTTGTGTAACTCCAGTGATACAAATCGCCGCTTGCTCGTATGTACCTCAATCGCAAAAGATTCCTTGCCGAGTGGTTCGTTTCATCTCCTGGATAACGGATTTTAAGTCCCATGCACCCCGTACTACGTGATCTCACCAAGTCATACAAGCCAGTATATAGCTGTCTAGCGGTCGTCAAAGTACCGCTTCGGCTGGCTTAGTATTAACACATCGCGTCACCATCGCGATCGTAAGATCGACGCTGCGACTGCGAAAGTGATTCTGAGGTCACCTAGTGCAACCGATAGCGGATCGAGTCCCTTTGAAGGATGAAGAACTAGATGCGATCCCGAAGCAACACACGCTCGTAAACCTGCCCTCTTTCTTGATACCCTCAACTCAGCGTTGCTCAGTGAGGGCGTGTACCACTCACAAAAGTTTCCAAAGTAGGGCAATAATATACTGCGGAAGAACAACGCTGCGGAAGAACAACGATTGACATCACCTTCCATTTTGTATAAGAAGAGCTCTGTTCTTCCCATCCCGTCGCTGAGGAGTCCCTTATCATGAAACGGATCTGTTTACTGCTGAGCTTTTTGTGCCTAACCGCCATCGGTGTTATGGCCCAGGACCCGGTCAAAGTGGACCCAAAGCACTACTCAGTTGAGTTTGAAAATGCCCAGGTGCGCGTACTTCGCATCAAGTATGGCCCACACGAGAAGTCGGTGATGCACTGGCACCCGGCTGGTGTAGTTATCCTGCTGTCTGACATGAACACTAGATTTACTCTCGCCAATGGAAAGACGGAAGAGAGATCTGGGAAGACTGGAGACACCATGCCGGCTGCCGCCGGAAAGCATTTACCTGAGAATTTGAGCGATCAGCCCTTCGAGGCGATATTGGTCGAGTTAAAAGCCAAACCAGTAAAGAGCAGGCGAAGCCGGAAGCCGTAAGATAGCTAGTGGACTGTAACATTGAATATGCTAGTAGAATGCAGTATCGTGAGGCATGTCCAATGAAACAGTTCAGTTGACTGCCTCCGAAGAAAAAGAACTTGTGTTCCGCGCCCGATCCCGCAAGTTGCCGGCGGGCGAGGTGCGGCGGGCGCGCAAAGAATAAGCAAAGATAGTACCGATAAGATTGGCACACTTTTAGCAAACTGCCTGCAGTTTAGATCTTTGCAGGACAAAAGTCTTTTTCGAATCAGTATTTGTTAGCAGCAAAATCTGTTCTAGGGAGCGGGCAAAAAATTTGAATCAGTTATTATGCGGATGGCATTCAGCTTGCGCCAGTGAAACCAAAAGCTGACTAGGCGTCCTAATTTATGGCAATGATCCTGCTCTTGAAAAACAGGAGGAAACACGTGGACATAGTCTCAGGCCATCGAGGAGCATCGCATTGGAGGGAACTGCTCGCTGAACTGGAAAGATCGTCAGAGAACGATTGAAATATGGACTGCGAAGAAGCTTCGCCAGAGGCCACCTCGTCTCTAGTAGAAGAGACAGCGACTCACGGGGCACGCAACACAACACTCGGCCCGTTCGAAGAGGGCAGTATTGAGATCAAAGGCACTTGCCGAGGGCTGTCATTTCCGAGCGCGCGGATGTGGTCCAAGGAGTGGTCAACAAGAATGTCGGTGAGCGCACTGAGACGGTGCGCGATACAGTGCCCCGCAACAAGGTCGATATGGAACAGTTTGGGTCCGGAAGACATGCGTAGCGGGGCTCGAAGGGCTGGCGCTAAAGAAAGACGAGACCCGAGTCAATAAGGTTCACGACTGCATAGTAGGAGGAGGAATTCTTTATGCTACAGGAAAGGGCGGTGGGCATTAGAGACACGAGTGACGCAATCTGGTATTCGTTCACCAACGCGCTCAATAGCTTTATGAGCTTCCTGCCAGCGCTCGTCGGCGCCATCATCGTTCTCATCATCGGCTGGATCATCTCCGGTTTTCTCGCCAAGCTGATCGTCAAGGCGTTGAACATGATCGGATTCGAGCGTGCGGTGCAGAACTCGGGGATCAGCGACTTCATCCGCCGCTCCGGCACTAAGTGGACCATCTCACAAATGATCGGCGAGATGATCAAGTGGTTCATCCGCCTGATCTTCATTCAGGCCGCCGCCAATATTCTGCGGATGCCACAACTGACGACGATCATTAATAGCATCGTCTTGTTCATCCCCAACTTGGTGGTGGCTTTGGTGATCGTCGTCATCGGTTCGTTGATCGCCAAATTCCTCTCCGGCGCGGTGCGCGCCTCGGTATCGGAAATGGGCGTCGGAAGTCCCAACCTCCTGGCGACGCTCACTCAGTATGCAGTGGTAGGCTTCGCCGTCATCGCCGCCGCTAATCAGATCGGCGTCGCCGCCGTAGTGGTCAATACACTCTTCATCGGCTTCGTGGCGGCCATCGCGCTCGCCGTAGGTCTAGCACTAGGTTTAGGTGGGCGTGAGGTTGGTGCCCAGATCACGCAGTCACTGTATGAGAGTAGCCAGCGGATGGCTGACCAAGCCCGGCAGAGGTCGGACGAGGATTAGAGTATTCCTGGTCGGACGACTCCGCAGCCCGACATTTGCGGGAATAGATAGCTTGTGGCCGACCGG
>JBBRRL010000273.1:0-4243 GCA_038200775.1 Nitrospirales bacterium | reverse complement strand
CTACTGGTTTTCGTATCACAAGGCACTCTTTTGGGCGACGCGGTTCCTGCCGGAGAGAATGTGGGAGGATGTGGCCTGCGACTTCCGTTCGTACCTGCGCCAGAAGGCCGGAAGCGAAGAAAACCTCATCCGGTGGGTCCAAGCCGCTCCTGCCTATGTTAACAGATGCGCCAGGAATTATGTACTGGATCAAGTGAGAACGCTTCATCGACACCCAGAGGTGTCCCTATTCCAGCACATTGTCAGTGCAAGTCTTACGGTACAACGGGACTTTCCTGCCTCTGTTGAACTCCCTGATGACGCTCTGAACCGAGAAGCCTTCTGGCGAGAGATTGTCTTACTCTTGGATCGCCGCCCGAAGCGTGCTGTTCAGATCCTTCTACTTTCTTACCGCAAGGGAGCATCGCGTGCGGAAATCGCGACAGCCACCGGCTTGACTATCAACGCTGTCTCTCTGGTTTTATCACGCGCTCTGAAAGCGGTCGCCTTAGAATGCGAGACTCAAGGTGTTACCCAGAGTGATCTCACTGATCTTCTTTGAATCCCTACCGGAACGTTCCTGAGTCTCCACGGCCAAGTTAACGACTTGGACTCATGAGAACCCAAATTTTGCATGGTGACAGAATTGCCGATTGAGATTCGTTACATAGGTGAGCCGAACACTGAGCGCGCCCACGGTGCGCCCGGAATGGGATTGCTACAGGGCAATAATGCAGAAAGGAGGTACTTACACCGGGCCAACGGGCTTTGCGCGGTATCGTCATGAAACGGTATTAGTCGAGAGCGAGGAGTCAACCGTGAGAAGAAATCTGGTTATTTCGATGGCATTGGCACTTTTGTCGTCCGTTTTCGTTGGACCTCAGGCTTACGCAGACGGATGGTCGCACTCAGGATGGTTGCAACAGAACCGATACCTCTCTGCATCCAATTCCACTGCAGATTCAGATATTGTCGGAGTCGAGACGGATACATTGGATGCAACTGCTTCCGTCGGGGCGACAGCCGGTTACGCTAGTGCGTCGGGCGAGTATTGGAATACCTGGGAGTACACCGGGGATGTTATTCCAACCTCTCATTTTTATACCATCTATACGGCAGAAAGCAGCACAGCCAACATGGGTTCGGTGGGAGCGTACTGCAACGACCCCGATGAACCAACTCAAAACGCGTTTGCTTCGGGTAACGACTACGAATCCAATGGTCCTTATCATGACATATACGTGGCGCCCAGGACGATCGTGCAGAAGGCCGGTTTTTACGCAAGTGCCCAAGGAGCGAATGTATCGGCAGAGGCCCAAATTGAAGTGCAAGGGCCTTTATAGAGATCGCCAGACATAGTTTCTGGTCCTTCGCGGTCATTCTATCTGCTGTTATTGTCTCCAATGCTGAGGTATTCATTGGCCGTGGCGCTGCTCCGCGCCACGGCCCTTAAAGGACTACTCCATGAACCTCGTAGCTACGTTCTTTATAAGAAGCATCTTCGTTCAGACAGCTTCGGCCATGCTCCTAACGTACATCCTGATCGCCTCTCCGTGTCATGCAAAGGCGCCGCAGACCCCGTCACCCGGTGATGGCAGTGCCCCTCCCGCGTCGCGACTACCAAAGCCGATTGGCGAATTGCGAGTAGATGTGCATGTAACTGGGCGTCCGTTTGCGGAGATCATGGACAGCCTGGCGAGAAAATGCAACATATCGTTCATTGTCGAAGACCTTCCACGGAAAGTTGCCGGGGATATGGAGTACTCAGGTCCTCTGCAGGACGCGATTGACCGCCTTGGTGACGTTTTCGACCTCGACTGGCGCGTCTCGAAGCGCGGGATCATCCTCTTCGTCAAGCGCTTTCGCGATCCAAATGAACATCCTCAAGTGATCCACTCCGAGCTCAATCGTGTTGCCCTCGATGTCAATGCTGTGTTCAAAGTCATTCCTTATGAGCCGGACGGCATACCCTGGCACCACCAGGTGCGAACGCTGTACCAGTCACTGAACGAAGACCAGTTGCGGCGGCTGAACAACAAGGAAAAACTCACGCCTGCCGACCTGTCCGCACCACAGCAGCGCCAAATGCTTCAGACGCTGTACAGCAACGGGTTTGGCGAGACGATTTCGGCGTGGCGTCTATTTGCGCAGCAGCTGCAAGGAATGGGAAACTCAGCGCTTGGGATTCGCACTCTAGACCGCGCAGATCTCCTTGTCTACCTTTATCCAGTCGGCCAGCCGAGCCAACGAATTCAGCCACTTCAGCCTGCGAGACAGATAAGGACCGAGGCGCCACGCCAATGAGAAAGCTTAGACAAAGCACATGCACGCTCTTGTGCATGATCGCGCTAGCATTCCTCTTTTCAAATGGAAACGCACAGGTCAAGCTGACGGACACAGAGGTGACAAAGCGCCTAGCCGTTTTGGTAACCATCAATGCGGCCGACGAAACGCTTGGATCAGTCGTCCAATCTCTGGCTAAGCAAACTGGAGTATCCATCCATGCGGCGCCGGACCTCGCTCCACACCGGCTCGCGCTGCACATGCGCAGCGTGACGGCGATTACAGTGCTTGAAACCGTAGCGGAGACATACGGATGCCGCCTGGAACGGATAGATGACGGTGGCATTCGGATTCTGCGCGCTCCAGTTAAAATGCCTGCCGACATCTCGGGTATCTCCGCCGCGCTCGTCCAGGCGCTTCCGCCTGCCTATCAACGGTTCCTGGGCCTCAATACACCTTTGCCGGTACCGTTCAATTCTAAGGCACCCCTCGAGGTGCAGAGATCGAAGTTTGCACGCTCGCTTCGGACATCCCTTCAGAAGAGAGTTGGAGACCCCGACCCGCTCCAAAACGAACGAATAGGTGCCATCTGGACTCAGCGGTCCGTGCAGGTGGTAACCGGAAAGGACTACTCCTGCGCGCAGTGGACTGACGAGGAGAGACAAAAGGTACTTCTATCCCTGTTTTATCTAACAATTGCACGTTCGCAATATGGGCTGCTGCAGGCAGGGTTCGTGGGGCTCCGCGGATTCGAGCTGCATCCGGAGCGGAGCATTATGAAGTATGGATTCAATCGAACTGGGCAACCCGTCGAATTACACATTGGGATTGTTTCGGTCGATGATCATGGAGGCCGCTTCGAGAATACTTTTGGCGCAAATCTGCGGTTCCTTCAAACGCCTCCACTCGCTGGTCAGAACAAATAGAGGAACCCAATTCGCAGGTCGGACTCATCCAGATCCCATCTCAGAAGCCGCGCATCTCGTTCGGGTATTGAGTGCGGTGCCGGCAATACCCGCGCAAACCATGTACCGGTTACTCCCTGGATACGGCCGACATCGCTTACATATCTGCCGACGCGCAATGGAGCATCGTATTGCGTACGACGGCTCTCGTCTGTCCATTTTATAATAAGTTGACAAATTTCGGCCTTTTTATTGACAACGGCACGTTTGTCAGGCATAATATGGACAATTGTCTACATCAGGCGCCCGGCAGAAATCACAAGGCACGCCCCTGGCCCCGAATCTAATGGACAATCCGCCGTCGAATTGGCTTCGTTTCGTAAAAAAGCGATTCGGCTTCCCGGCCTATAATCAAAGGGATACGTGCAACGGTAACAAGCGCAAATTGGCTTCGTTTCGTAAAAACTATGTAGAATTCGCATCCGCGGCCGGAGGCAGGTACTGCGCGCTATCTGGGTGGGGTGTTGCCGGATCGTCTATGCACCCGGCCCAAACTGCGGCGAAACCTCGGTTTCCGGACCCAATCTCGGAGGCACATGTACGTAGACCCGGCAGGATTTGCCACTCAGGCAGGTGAACACACGGATACTCCAAAAGGTGGTGCCGAAATGCTCTCCCTGCGTAGGTCTCACGTGCTGTTTCTACTCGCGATCGCGACTTGCCTGGGCGCGTCCTGCCGACCGTCTCCGCCGGCCTCCTATACACCGGCGCCGCTGCCCACCCTGGCTGAGGAGCTGAAGCTGATGAAGCAGGCGGGCCTGCCGACGACCCCGGAGGACCTTCAGGCTCCGCTGCCGCCGTCCGACCAGAACGCCGCTCCGATCTATCGCCAGCTAGTCACGCTGCTAAAAGCAAAGCCCCTCGCGGGAGACGATAAGATCGTCGACGACATCGTGAGCCGGCGGATGGTGAGGCTCACGGTGGACGAGGCCGGACGCCTGCGCAAAGCCCTTTCCCGCCGCGCCGACGTCGGCAGGCTGGTTCATCAAGCGGTGGAGAGGCCGGAGTGTGTCTAT
>JBBRRL010000272.1:0-4254 GCA_038200775.1 Nitrospirales bacterium | reverse complement strand
GGTGATGAACATTGACGGCATGGGCGAGGCGCTGGTCAATCAGCTCACCGAGCGCGGGATGGTGAAAGATGTCGCCGGGATTTACAAGCTGACCAAAGATGACTTGCTGAAGCTCGAGCGCATGGGCGACAAGTCCGCACAGAATGTTTTGAATGAGATTGAGCGCTCGAAGAAGCTGCCCCTGGAACGCGTGATCTATGGACTGGGCATCCGCTTTGTGGGCGAGCGCACGGCGCAATTTCTGGCCGAGCACTTTGGGGGGTTGGACGAACTGGTAAACGCTGGCGAAGAAGAGTTACAGCAAGTGGAAGAGGTCGGCCCGCGAATCGCGAAGAGTATGGTCGAATTCTTCGGCGAGCCGAAGAACCGCGAACTGGTGGATGAACTTCGCGCCGCCGGTCTGACGTTCCGCGGGAAGAAAAAAGAACGCGGGACCAAACTCGCCGGCAAGACGTTTGTGCTGACGGGAACTCTCACCAACCATACCCGCGACGAAGCCAAGAAAATGATTGAAGATGCGGGCGGAAAGGTGACGGGGTCGGTCAGCAAGAAGACTGACTATGTTGTGGCCGGGGCGGATGCGGGGTCGAAGCTGGATAAGGCGAGGGAGCTGGGGGTGAGGGTGATTGGGGAGAAGGAGATTATAGATCTGGTTAAGGAATAGCTTCCGATATGGCAACTCGCAAGAAGGAATTCAAACCTGAGATCGCCATAAGGGCTCTTTTGTGGTGTTGCGCGTCATTGCTGCAAGAACGATTGGTATCTGGAACCGGCCGAGCGTGAACTGGATATTGCTGAACCGCACTCCTAAGCAACTGGTTCTCAGTTTATTCCTGCACGATCGCTCCCTTAATTCTCGCGTACGTCTGCTCCAGCGCTTCCGGCAGCACCCGGCTCTCTCCTGTGACCGTCATGAAATTGGTATCGCCCACCCAGCGGGGGACGACGTGCATGTGGACGTGGCCGGCCACTCCGGCTCCGGCGGCGCGCCCGATGTTCATTCCTAGATTGATGCCATCGGGCGAGTAAATCTGGCGGAGCACGCCCTCGGTCTTCTGCGAGAGAGCCATCATCTCGTGTGCGGTGGCTTGGGGCAGCTTTAGCAGTTCATCGAGATGCGCGAAGGGGACGACCATTACATGCCCGGAGGTATAGGGGAAGCTGTTCAGAATGATGTAGCAGTGCTGTCCCCGGTAGACGATCTTCGCCTCTTGGTCGGCAAGTTTGGGCAGTTCGCAGAAGATGCAGCCTTCAGGCTTGCCGTCATTCTTGCCGGCGGTGGTGATGTAGGCATAGCGCCAGGGGGTCCAGAGGTAGTCCATGAGAGGGGAGGGTAGCAGAAGAATTGGGTGATTTTGTAATTTGGTAATTAGGAAATTTACATTTGCAGCTCCCAGCCGCTGCTTTCGAGCCTCGGTAGATGTTTGTGCTTGCCAGAGCTTTTGTCTCGGACCTTGATGAAAGGATGGGCCTCCGGCTTCAGGACACCAGGAATCGAGGTTTCCTGAACCTGGGGTGAAACATATTGACTCCAATTTAGCGGTTGCCAAATTACCAGATTACCAGATTTGCCAATTGGTCAATCTCTTCCGTTTGACACCCTTTCAGAGCGGTTGTTATAGTCGAAGAGTTCCCTTTGGATTCGGGTTCGATCTTTACGACCGCTGGGTCAAGTCCATCCGCCAGGGTGGGCTCAACATAAACTAAGACTCATACCAGCTGTTCGCTAACCAACCCGCATCCTTTGACACCCGCTGAGAGGCAATGACTTTGTTCGAGAACACCAACGCTCCCTATTCCGACTCCAACACAACCACCTTGACCGCGACCGAGCAGCCGCCGCCTGACACGCAGGTGCAGCAGCATCGCGTAGAGGCCCAAGACGAGCAGTCCGACGGCCGGGACGACCAGACGCAAACGTCCGCGGCCAGCGACGACTTTGCATCGGCGCTTGAGAGCTTCACCACCGAAACCGAAGAAGCGGCCAGCGAGGACCACGTGCTCAAAGGCACGGTGCTTAAGCTGACGGCGACGCACGTGGTCGTGGATATTGGCGCGAAGTCCGAAGGTATGTTGCCAATTGGCGAGGTCCTCGACCACGAGGGCAAGCCCCGCTTCCAGCCGGGTGATGACGTCGACGTCATGCGGGACAAGGGCCAGACGGAAGAAGGATACATCAATCTGTCGTTTCTGAAAGCGCAGCGGCTTCGCGCATGGGACGAGATTGAAAAGGCCAACAGCGAGGGCCGTCCGATTAAGGCCACGGTGGTGGAGCGCACCAAAGGTGGAGTAACGGTTGACATCCTGGGCGCCCGCGCCTTCCTCCCCGGCTCGCAAATTGAGTTGCATCCAGTGCGGAACCTGGACGCGTTGAAAGGCCAGAGCTTCGAGGTTGCGATCGTCAAGCTGAACAAGAAGCGCGGCAATATTGTTGTCTCCCGCAAGCAGCTTCTGGAGCAGGAGCAGAAGGAAGCGCGGACCAAGACGCTGGAGCATCTGCAGGAGGGTTCGATCCTGACCGGCGTGGTAAAAAACCTGACCGAGTACGGCGCATTTGTGGACCTGGGAGGCATTGACGGGCTGCTGCACATCACCGACATGTCCTGGGGGCGGCTGACGCATCCGCGGGACCTGGTCAATGTGGGCGATCAGATACAGGTCAAAGTCCTCAAGTACGATTCCGATAAGCAGCGGGTCTCGCTTGGCTTCAAGCAGCTCACGCCCGACCCCTGGCTGGACGCCGAGCATCGATACCCGGTGGGTGCCCACGTTAACGGACGCGTGATCAGCGTCACCGATTACGGTGCATTCGTGGAACTGGAGCAAGGGATCGAAGGGCTGGTGCACGTCAGTGAAATGACGTGGTCGAAACGCACCAAGCATCCGTCGAAGCTGGTGAGTGTCGGGGACCAGGTGGAGTGCGTTGTGCTGAATGTAAGCCCCGCGGACCGGCGAATTTCTCTCGGCATGCGGCAGTTGGCGTCCAACCCCTGGGATTCTCTGCAAGAGAAATATCCAGTGGGCGCCAGCGTCGAGGGGCGGGTGCGCAACCTTACCGATTTTGGCGCCTTTATCGAAATTGAGGATGGCATTGACGGACTGGTACACGTCAGCAACCTCAGCTGGACCAAGCGCGTGAAGCATCCGTCGGAGGTGCTGACGAAGGGCGACCGGGTGAAGGCGGTGATTCTGGCGATCGATACCGAGAAGCGCCGGCTGTCACTGGGGGTGAAGCAACTGGAGCCGGATGTGTGGGAATCGTTCTTCCAGCAGCATCATACCGGCGATGTGCTTCGCGGCAAAGTTCTGCGCGTGGCCACCTTCGGCGCATTCGTGGAAATCGCGGAGGGGGTCGAGGGCCTGTGCCACAACTCCGAGGCGGTGGACGCGAATGGGCAGCAGATCCAGTTGGAGCCGGGACTGGAGCACGAATTCAAGATCATCAAGATGAGCCCGGAAGAAAAGAAAATTGGACTCAGCATTCGAGCCGTGGGCGAAGAAGCTTCGCGCAAGGAAGTGGAAGCTTACAAACAGCCGATGTCCAGCACGGGGTCAACGATTGGCGAAATGATGTCGTGGAAGCGGGCGGAAAGCGAGAACGGGTAAAGCATTCATCGCCAGGCGCCGGAAGCTGGGCGCTGCCGGCTACTTTGTATCAATCTTCAGCACAATATTCACCTGCTTGCGATCGTCGAACTGGCTCATTCGTTTCGTGTCACTGGTCTTTCCGTTCAGCTGTGCGTAAATCTCATAATCCACATTCGCTGCGAGAGCCGGGAACCGGTAGATGCCATCGGCGCCGACAATGTACGTTTTCACCGCGCGGGTGCGAGTGTCGGTGACATAGACCACGGCGTTCACCAGCGCATTCTCCTGCTTGTCGATGACCTTGCCGCTCAGCAGGCGGCCTGGAGACGTGTCTTTATCCTTGGCAAAGGAGGGAAGCGCCGCCACAAAAGCCAGCGCCAGCAAACTCACCACCAGAGTGCGGGCATTTCTCATGTCCAATTCCCTCCAGAGCTGCTGTTATTTTAGATGCACGCCGGTGTCGGCGCGCTCATTGTTCTCAATCCGGACAGTAACCTGGTTACCCGGGCGCAACTGCTTTCCGTTTAACGACTTGTAGCCTTTGAGGTCTGCCCAGACAACGTAAGCTTGCTGGCCGACCGGTAACTGCTGCTCGAACTCGCCGCGGCGGTTGGAATACACCTCCCAGCGGGCCTTGGTCTCGTTTGCGCGGCGAATCTTTATTTT
>JBBRRL010000271.1:0-4265 GCA_038200775.1 Nitrospirales bacterium | reverse complement strand
GTCAGCCCCAACAAGACCTGGGAGGGCGCGGCCGGCGGACTCTTAGGTTCCATCGCAGGTGCGTTCGCCTGCCATGCATGGTTCCTTCCCTCGCTCAGCACCGCCGATGCGCTGTGGTTGGGTCTGTTGCTTGGAATCGCCGCACCCCTCGGGGACCTCTCCGAATCCATGTTGAAACGCAGCGCCGGGGTAAAAGACTCAGGCTCACTGATTCCCGGTCACGGCGGCATTCTGGATCGCATTGATAGCTTGATCTTTACGATACCCGCGTTTTACTATTATCTCCTTAGCATCCACACTCCGTAAAAGCTGGACCCATGAAAAAAATCGTCATCTTAGGCTCGACCGGGTCGATCGGGACGAACACGTTGGACATTGTTTCCAAGTTTCCCGACAAGTTTCAGGCGATCGGACTGACAGCGGGGACGAACGTTGATAAGCTCGAGGAGCAGGTGCGGACATTCGAGCCGGCCATTGTCGCCATGTCCGATGAGGCCGCGGCGCGGGAGTTACGCGCTCGATGCCAAGGGCTTCGCACCACCATCGTGAGCGGAGTTGCCGGTCTCCTCGAGACTGCGACAATGGCAGAAGCGGATTTGGTGATCTCCGCCATTGTCGGAGGCGCCGGCCTCGTTCCGACGCTGGCAGCGATCAAAGCCGGCAAGTCGATCGGGCTGGCGAATAAAGAGCCGATGGTCATGGCCGGCCGCTTGATGCAAGAAGAAGCCCGAAAGGCGCGCGTCAGAATCTTTCCTATCGACAGCGAGCACAGCGCCTTGTTTCAATCGATGGAAGGGCACCGGGTGGTGGATATCCGCCGGCTGATCTTGACGGCTTCGGGCGGACCGCTCTGGGAGATGACGACCGAACAGATGAAGGACGTCACCCCGAAGCAAGCCCTTCAGCACCCCACGTGGAAGATGGGCCCTAAGATTACCATCGATTCCGCCACTTTGATGAATAAGGGGCTGGAGGTGGTCGAGGCCCGATGGCTGTTTGATATCTCGCCTTCCCAAATAGAAGTGCTGATCCATCGGGAAAGCATCATCCACTCGCTTGTCGAATACTCCGATCGTTCCGTAATCGCCCAACTCGGCCTCCCGGACATGCGCACACCGATCTCTTACGCGATGAACTATCCCGAGCGCCTGCAGTTGGACTTGCCGTCTTTAAATCTTGCGGAAATCGGCCGGTTAAGCTTTTGTGAGCCGGATGATGCCCGATTCCCGTGCCTGCGCCTTGGTTATGAAGCGCTGAAGGTCGGAGGTACGATGCCGGCTGTGTTGAACGCTGCCAATGAAATCGCAGTGCAAGCTTTTTTAGATCATCGGATCGGGTTCTTGGACATCGCCCGAACGATCCGCCAGACGATCGACGCTCATGTTCCCGCAGACGTGCTCACCCTGGAGGACGCGCTCCAGGCTGACACATGGGCAAGGGGCCATGCGGCCGGGCTCATAAACGTTCTTTCCGCGCCCTCGGCTGTGGTACACTAGACTCTATGCAAGCTATCCAACACTACGGGTTTTATGTCGCGACCTTTGTTGTCGCCCTTGGTTTTCTTGTGGCGTTCCATGAGTTCGGCCACTTCTGGGTGGCCCGACGAGCGGGTGTCAAGGTCCTGAAGTTCTCGATTGGATTTGGCCCGAAAATACTGGGACGGCAGATTGGTGAGACCGAATACCTCTTGTCAGCCATTCCGCTCGGCGGATACGTGAAGATGCTGGGCGAGGACAGCGGGGAAGAGATCAGCGACGCCGACAAGAAGCGTTCATTCTCACACGCTCCGCTCTATAAACGATTTGCCATTGTCGCCGCCGGCCCGGTGTTCAACCTGCTGCTTGCCTACCTGATCTTCACGATCTGGCTGGCAACCGGCGCTCCCGTCTTCGTTCCCTCGTTTGCCGATCTTGCCTCATCCGTCGAAACCGTGGTCGCGGGCTCCCCGGCCGAAGCGGGTGGAATGAAAAATGGCGACCGCATCGTTGAGATTGGCGGCAAGAGGATCAGCACCTGGAACGAGATGACGGACATCGTCAGGCGTAGCCCCGGCCAGCCTTTGTCGATGGTGGTCGAACGCGAGGGTGGGACTGCAACCTTAACCATTACCCCGGGATCCCGAAAAGAGACCCAGGAAGACAAAACAGAAAAAGATGTCGGGCAGATCGGGATCACCAAATCCAACAAGGCATTGTTAGGCGGCGACAATCCGCTGCTGGCGCCCTGGGACGGCCTGCGGGCCACATGGGGATGGACGAAGCTCACGCTGGTCGGCATTTGGAAAATGATCACTCGCGAGGTATCGGCCGATAACATCGGCGGCCCCCTCACGATCGCGAAGATCTCCGGAGACGCGGCGCACCAGGGATTTTCCAATTACATCTTTCTGATCGCCATTCTCAGCATCAACCTGGGGGTCCTGAACCTTCTTCCCGTCCCCGTCCTGGATGGCGGCCATTTGGCGTTTTTTACGTTGGAAGCCATCCTGCGACGCCCGATCAGTCTGCGCAGCCGTGAGGTGGCGCAGCAAATCGGCATCTTCCTGTTGATCTGCCTGATGCTCTATGCCTTCCGGAACGACATCCTGAACGTCATGAAGTAATGCTCCAGTCGCGGCTGCTGATTCCCACCCTGAGGGACGATCCGGGGGAGGCGGAAATTGTGAGCCACCGGCTCATGCTGCGGGCCGGAATGATCCGAAAAGTCGCCGCCGGCATCTATATCTACCTGCCGCTGGGCCTGCGCGTCATCCGCAAGGTGGAGCAGATCATCCGCCGAGAACTGAACAATTCCGGGGCGCAGGAATTACTGATGCCGATCGCTTCACCCGCAGAGTTATGGCAAGAAACCGGCCGCTGGGACTTTTACGGCAAAGAACTCTTTCGTTTAAAAGACCGCCACGAGCGCGACTTCTGCCTCGGCCCGACCCATGAAGAGGTGATTACCGACCTCGTACGCCGCGAGGTCCGGTCGTACCGCCAGCTTCCCGCAAATTTTTATCAGATCCAAACCAAGTTCCGCGACGAGATCCGGCCGCGTTTCGGACTGATGCGAGGGCGGGAGTTCATCATGAAAGATGCCTATTCCTTCGATGCCGATGAGGCCGGTGCGATGGAAAGCTACCGCAAAATGTACGATGCCTACATGGCGATTTTCATGCGGTGTGGCCTGAATTTTCGGGCGGTCGAAGCCGATACGGGGCTGATTGGCGGCACGTCTTCACACGAATTCATGGTGCTGGCCGATACCGGTGAAGAAGGTATTGCGGTATGCGATGCCTGTAACTACGCGGCTAACGTCGAGCGCGCGGAGCTGAAAGAGTTACCGCTAGACATGCATGCAATATCTCCTCAAGAAAAACGGCTGGTGCCCACGCCGGGGCAGAAAACCGTTGAAGAGGTGACACAATTCCTGGGCGTAGAACCCTCGCAACTGCTCAAGACCCTGGTCTATCGCGCTGATGGCAAACCCGTGGCGGTCGTTCTCCGGGGCGATCACGCCGTCAATGAAATCAAGCTGAAAAAACTGCTTGGCGCTGCAGAGTTGGTAATGGCTGATGCGGCCACGGTCGAGAAACTCACGGGCGCCCCTGTCGGGTTCGCCGGGCCGATCGGTCTCTCCGAGGTAAGCATTGTTGCCGACTTCACTGTGAAACAGGTACGTGATGGCGTTGTGGGCGGAAATGCCGCCGACCGTCATTGGATGAACGTCACTCCGGGACGCGACTTTGTGCCCGACCGATACGCGGATCTTCGCAATACGGTCTCCGGCGACGCGTGCCCGCGGTGCTCGCAGCCGTTGCGGATCGTGCGCGGCATCGAAGTGGGTCATGTCTTTATGCTCGGCACTAAGTACAGCGAGAAGATGAGGGCAACGTACCTGGATCAGCAGGGCCGGGACAAGTTCATTGTGATGGGGTGTTACGGGATCGGCGTCGGCCGCTCAGCCGCAGCGGCAGTCGAACAAAACCATGACGCCAAAGGCATCCAGTGGCCGGCCCCTATCGCGCCTTTTCATGTCCATATCCTCGCGCTTGCAGATAAGTCAGGAAAAGTCGCGGCAGCGGCCGCCGACCTGGAAAGGCAACTGGAAGAGGCGGGTATCGAAGTATTATTGGATGACCGCGATGAGCGGCCGGGCGTGAAATTCAACGACGCTGACCTGATCGGTATTCCCTACCAGATTGTGATCGGCGAAAAAGGGCTCACGCTGGGTCAGGTCGAACTCAAAGAGCGTCGCACATCAATCGTGACGAAACTCGCTCC